>JAAVYC010000252.1 GCA_022790905.1 Lachnospiraceae bacterium
ACTCCCTGTCGGACGTTTTTTATCTCTCGCCCTCTGCACCCTCTCCCATGCACTCTTTTCCAAAAAACGCATGGAATGTTTGCCGTCCACTGTATCTTTTGGTTCTACTTCGAACGAAATCTCTCTTGCTTTTTCACTGTGAAATCTGAGCAAATCCCCCAGTGTCTTTTTCAATTCACTGCGCTCTACAATGCGGTCTATAAATCCGTGTTCCAAAAGAAATTCGGATCGCTGAAAACCTTTGGGCAACTTCTGTTTGATTGTCTGCTCAATCACACGAGGTCCGGCAAATCCAATAAGCGCTCCGGGCTCCGCTAAAATGATATCTCCTTCCATGGCAAAACTCGCCGTGACGCCGCCTGTCGTCGGATCTGTCAAGACACTGATATATAATAATCCTGTATCACTATGCTTTTTCAAAGCGGCGGAAGTCTTCGCCATCTGCATCAAAGATGTGATACCTTCCTGCATTCTAGCGCCCCCGGAACAGGCAAATATAATAATTGGAAGTCTCTCTCTTGTGGCAAATTCCACCGCAAGCGTGATTTTTTCCCCCACGGCACTTCCCATACTCGCCATAAGAAATCTTCCATCCATCACACACAGTACGGCCGGATTTCCGTCAATCTTACATTTCCCTGTAACGACAGCCTCTTTTAACCTGGTTTTTAATCTAGCCGCCGCAATCTTTTCTTCATATCCCTCATAATTCATCGGGTTGCCGCCAGTCAATTCTGCATTTAGTTCTCGAAAAGATTTTTTATCCACTACACGTCTGATGCGTTCATAGGCCTTTACTCTGAGATATCCATTGCACTTTGGACACACATTCTCATTCTTACGTATATCTTCTACAAAAACACTGCCTCCACATTTGCTGCATTTACATAGCAACCCTTTTGGCACTTCCGGCTTTCTATTGTTATCTCGAAAAAAACGCTTATTTGGCTTTTTAAATACGTGATCCATGTCCATTCTATCACCTACATGCTTTCAATAAAGTTTGTATCCACATCTCCTGCAAGAAATTTCGGATGCATTAAAATCTCATACTGATAATCTATATTATTGTCAACGCCTTCGATAATCACCTCTCCCAATGCGCTTTGCATTTTTCGGATGGCTTCCTCTCTATTTTTCGCCCACACACTAATCTTTGCAACCATCGAATCATAAAAAGGCGGTATCGTATAACCGCTATAGATTGCGGAGTCAATCCGGATCCCTTTTCCTCCCGGGAGATGGAGTCCGGTGATTGTCCCCGGACACGGTCTGAAATTCTCCTGTGGCTTTTCGGCATTGATCCTCACCTCGATGGCATGACCGGTGATATTCACCTGATCTTGCGTATAAGACAATTTCTTTCCGTCTGCAATCCGGATCTGTTCTTTAACTAGATCAATTCCCGTAATCCATTCTGTCACCGGATGTTCCACCTGAATACGGGTATTCATTTCCATAAAATAAAAATTTTCGTTCTTATCCAGAAGAAACTCTATGGTTCCGGCATTGACATATCCGGTGGCCTTCGCAGCTTTTAAAGCCGCATCCCCCATCTTTTTTCTAAGACCTTTTGACAGTGCAATCGACGGAGCCTCTTCTATCATCTTTTGATTGTTTCTCTGTATCGAACAATCACGCTCTCCTAAATGAACCACATTTCCGTGACTGTCCGCAAGAATCTGAAATTCAATATGGCGAGGTCTTTCCACGAAACGTTCCAGATACATGGTGTCATCACCAAATGCCTGTTTCGCCTCCGTCTGTGCAAGCTGGAAATTTTTCTTAAACTCTTCTTTTGCATGCGCCACACGCATCCCTTTTCCGCCGCCTCCCAAAGCTGCTTTGATCATCACCGGATATCCAATCTGATCCGCCTCTTTTACCGCTTCTTCAACAGAGGTTATTGCCTGATCACTCCCTGGAATTACCGGAACGCCCGCTCTTATCATTGTATTTCTTGCTTCCTGTTTATTGCCAAGCTTTGCGATCAGTTCAGAGCTCGGTCCAATAAAAATAATATTACATTTTTCACATAAATTGGCAAATCTGCTGTTTTCAGATAAGAGACCAAATCCCGGATGAATCGCCTCTGCCCCGGATATCAATGTGGCACTGATCACGTTTTCCATAGACATATAGCTCTCTGAAAGTTGGTTGGGACCAATACAGATTGCCTCATCTGCGAGTTTTGTGTGAAGCGCTTCTCTATCTGCCTCGGAATAAATGGCAACCGTCTCTATTCCCATCTCACGACAGGCACGGATAATTCGCACTGCTATCTCTCCGCGATTTGCAACAAGAATTTTTCTGATCATTGTTTAGCTCCTTTTCCCGTTACGCTATCATAAAAGTCAATTCGGCGCGGGCTATGATTTTTCCGTCCAGACTTGCAATCGCCTCCCCCACACCCATGGGACCTTTCTTTTTTATAATTTTAGTCTCTAAGCGCAATTTATCTCCGGGAACTGCTTTTCCCTTAAATCTACACTTATCAATTCCCGCAAAATAAGCTGTCTTTCCCTTATTTTCCGGCAGAGAGAGAATTGCCACTGCCCCTACTTGCGCAAGCGCCTCTATGGTGAGTACGCCCGGCATAACCGGCTCCTTTGGAAAATGTCCTGCAAAAAAATCTTCCCGAAATGTTACACATTTATATCCCACCGCAAATTCTCCCGGCACATAGTCCTCAATATAATCCACTAAAAGAAACGGATGTCTATGCGGTATTATTTCTTTGATCTGATTGATATCCAAATGATTCATATTACTCTGCTCCTATGACAAATAGTGTCTGCCCGTATTCCACTGACTCTGCATTTTCTACGACAATCTCTTTTACAATACCATCATACTCTGACTCAATTTCGTTCATTAGTTTCATAGCTTCCACGATTCCCAAAATATCGCCTTTTTTTACTCTGTCGCCCACCGATACGAAAGGTTCTGCATCCTCGCCTGGAGCGGCATAAAATATTCCGACAAGCGGGGATTTTACTTCTTTTCCCCCCTGTTGTCTCTCCACCTTTTCTGCTCTGGCCGGATTCTCTATTGCCATACTCACCGTTGTTTCTGCATTGTGATATCTCTTGTGCTTTTTTAATTTAATCTTCGTACCGTCTTGTTCATAGGAAAAACTGTCTAAGTCTGAATGTGAGACACACTCTACCAATTTCAACAAATTTTCAAATTCCATGTTATTGCCTTTCTTAGCACTAAGCATCATATTTTTTTAAAAGAATCGAGGCATTATGTCCGCCAAACCCAAGCGAATTCGTCAGCACATATTGTAGTTCCTTTTCCATCGGAGCCCCAATTGCATAATTCAGATCGCACTCCTCATCCGGCACCTTCGTTCCCATGGTCTGATGAACAATGCCTTCTTCAATGGATTTGGCACAGACCACAAATTCGATTCCTCCTGCCGCCCCTAGAAGATGACCTGTCATGGATTTTGTCGAATTGATCACCACATCCCGGGCTGCTTCTTTAAAAACGGCTTTGATCGCTCTCGTTTCAAACAGGTCATTATGATGCGTTCCGGTTCCATGCGCATTGATGTAATCCACCTGTGACGGCGCCACTTCTCCTTCACGCAATGCAAGCTCTATCGCTTTTGCAGCGCCGCTTCCATCTTCGCACGGCGAAGTGATGTGATATGCATCTCCTGTCGCACCATATCCCACAACTTCGGCATAAATCCGCGCACCGCGCTCTTTGGCATGTTCTAATTCTTCTAAAACAACGATGCCCGCGCCCTCTCCAAGAACAAATCCACCTCTGTCTTTATCAAAAGGAATCGAAGCCCTAGTCGGATCTGTCTCTGTAGAAAGCGCTGTTAACGCTTGAAAACCGGCAATCCCCGTCGGACAGATACAGCTCTCCGAACCGCCGGCAAGCATGAGATCCGCGTCGTCATATTGGATTGCGCGAAGTGCATCGCCGATACAGTGTGTGCCAGTCGCACATGCCGTCACCACATTCGTGCATTTTCCCCGAAGTCCCAATTGAATCGAGATATTTCCCGCCGCCATATTGGAAATCATTTTAGGAACCATAAGCGGATTGACTCTTTTGTTTTTTCCCACTCTGATCTTTTCATATTCACTTTCGATAATGTCCAAAGATCCCGTTCCAGAACCGACAATCACACCTGCGCGAAATGCATCTTCTCTAGCGATATCGAGTTCTGCATCCTGCCACGCCTCCTTTGCCGCCGCCACTGCATACTGTGAAAATAATTCCATACGCCTTGCCATCTTGCGATCCATCCAGTCCTCGACGTTGAAACCTTTCACCTCTGCTGCGAGCTTTACTTTATAATCTGTGGTATCAAACTTCGTAATCTCACCGAT
>JAAVYC010000172.1 GCA_022790905.1 Lachnospiraceae bacterium
GTCGAAACTATAGACAGAGCAACCTCTGCGTGTAATATATTTTTTGAGAAATGGAGAAAAAGTAAATATCCGCAGCCAAAACCTATACAAGTAGAGAGCACTGCATAAAAAACTGCATCGATCGCTGCTTTTATCGCCAAGTCTGTTTTTTGCATACCATAGATCTGCATCATGACCATTGCTTTTTCCGAAGATTGATTCCGAAATCCAATCAGACTCAATCCCCCGATGGCACCTATCAGAATTGCTGCAATTGCAATGATCCCAAGAATATTTTCTGCACTTTGATATGCAAGGGAAAATCCTTCCACTCCCCCGTCAAAGCCAGACTGGATCAATTGATTCTTAAATAGAGACGTGTGATTTTTCTGCACAAATAACACCATTGAAACGACTGTTCCCAGCAGCGAAAACAAGAAAAATAAAATCACATTTTCTGGAAATCTCTTTCGGTATAATTTTAAAAATAGAGAAGCCTTACCCATAATACCTCCTTATTTTACTCCTTAAACTTTTGAAGGCGGAAAAGGAAAGGTAGTAGCAGAAGATCCAAAAATATGCTATACCATAAGGCAATCGCTAAAACAGACAACATATGAAAACCTTCCACCAGGTCCTCTATGGCTGACAGTGTAAGAATAGTCTGTCCAACAGAGACAAAGGTACCGGCCAACAGGTTCAAAACCAACACCCATTTTGTCACCTTGTAGGATCTTTGGATCTGTTCACGATCCACTTCTTTTTTCTGAAAACAAATCGCAAACATTTTGAAAAAATCCAATAAAGTTCCAGATAATGCCAGAATGACAAGTACAATTCCCAAAAGGAATAAAAACGACGGAAAATCTATAAATCGGGCGATTGCCCCGAATCCCTCTGCATTTAATAACGCCGCATATAATCCCAGCATAATTAAGAGAAACCCTGTGATCAGTCCCACGATAACTATCCTAGAACTCTTTTTCTGAATATGCTTTTCTTTTATAAGAACTTTCATGTTTTCCTCTGCTTTATCTGGATAGCACTCCTTTTCAAGATCCTCTCCTGAGAGAAATTCATTCAGACTAATCTGAAATATCTTACACAGCTCTTCAAAGAGGGAGCTGTCTGGAATGCTTTTTCCTCTTTCCCATTTTGAGACGGCCTTATCCGTAAGTCCTATTTTCTCTGCAAGCTCTTTCTGTGTCATCCCCAACTGCTTTCTTTTTTCCGCAATATATTTACCAGTTTTTTCCTGATCTAACATAGATACCTCCTTCGCATAATGTATTCTCTTATGAGATAGTTTACAACCAACTTCCAGTAGAATCATCATTCTACGGAACTCTACCAACTCTACTGCCTATTCACCCATATTGTAATTGCTTATAAGATCAGCATTTTTAAAATGAACGTTTCCATAATTATTTCCATTATAACCTGTTAAGTATTTATTTTCCTTAAATACACAAAAAAAGACGCATGGTTCTTTCTTCCATACGCCTTTACACTGTTATTCTGATATAAAAACACTTGTGAATCATTATATAAATGCATTCAACAGTTTTTGTGTAATATTATTTCAAGGTTCCCAGAAAAGTCCTATATCGGGAGGATTTTTTGTAAAAATAAAAAAACATAAAAATAACACCGTAAAAATGACACCCCCTAACTACGGATTGACACTTTTCCCTTCTCATTTTATATTTTTATAAGCGAACCATGTGTAGATCAGTACTGATAAATAAAAAATCAAAATATCAATCCAAGTTACATTGTTTCCCCAAACACCCGAATACGTATAAAAGGAAATTACGATAAAACATAGACCATCTAAAATGGCTTTTCCTTTGTCCAATAACAGAGAAGGATATTCCCGACCAATTACTGCCTTTTGAATGAATGTAAATAATAGCGCCGGCATAAAAAGTAATTTTAAATGTTCCCATGTACTTTCATTGACCGGCGCAAACACAGCGACAATTGGATGATCGATCCAATCTAAAGCGAAATGTAATAAGGTTCCCACTATCGCTATAAAAAGGGCTTCTACCATTTCCCATTTTTTTATTTTAGACATTTTTTTCCACATTTTCTCGTCCTCCGACTATTATTGTATGTGGAAAAATAAATTTCATACATTTTTATCTTCTTCGCAAGATACGAATCGAATTCAAGATACACAAAAACGCTACTCCTGTGTCTGCAAAAACTGCAAGCCACATATTAGAATAAATTCCTGTAATTCCCAATACCAGAACGGCAGCTTTGATTGCTATGGCAAAAATCACATTTTGTGCTGCAATTTTAGTCGTGCTATCTGCAATTTTGATTGCGGAGGATATCGCATCCATATTGGAATTCATAAAGACTACATCGGCAGCTTCAATTGCCGCATCGGCTCCGCTTCCCATCGCTGCTCCTACATCGGCTCCCGCTAAAACCGGGGCATCGTTGATTCCATCTCCAACAAACATCACACTCCCCTGCTCTTTTCGGATCTTTTGCAGCTCACTCAATTTATCTTCCGGAAGAAGTCTCGCATGAACCTCCTCCACACCGACTGTCTCTGCGATCTCCTGCGCGCTGTCCCAGGCATCCCCAGTCAACATCACAGTCTTTAAATTTTGTTGTCTCATATGCACAATTGCCTCTTTCGCTTCCGTTTTAACGGTATCTGAAACCGATAAATATCCTGCATAGACACCATCCACGGCCAATAGAACTTCCGCCCCGCTTCCCCTCTTTTTATAGGCACCGATATCAATCTGAAATGTCTCCATTAATTTTGTATTTCCACAGAGCAATATCTGTCCATTCAAAATCGCCCGGATTCCTTTTCCAGAAATCTCTTCGATCTCTTCCGGCCTCTCAATTTCTAACTCTTCTTCTTTGGCACGTGTAAGAATACTGGTTGCAATCGGGTGACTCGAAGCCGCTTCACAGGCTGCTGCAAACGAAAGTACCTCTCCCTTAGAC
>JAAVYC010000173.1 GCA_022790905.1 Lachnospiraceae bacterium
CAGATGAATGAGCCGCCTGGGGCACGTATGCGTGTAGGATTAACAGGACTGACAATGGCGGAATATTTCCGTGATCAGGGTGGAAAAGACGTACTTTTATTTATTGATAACATTTTCCGTTTTACACAGGCAGGTTCCGAGGTATCTGCATTATTGGGACGTGTGCCTTCTGCGGTTGGTTATCAGCCGACGTTGCAGACAGAGATGGGTACGCTGCAAGAGCGTATCACATCCACAAAGAATGGTTCCATTACATCTGTTCAGGCTGTCTATGTGCCGGCGGATGACTTGACAGACCCTGCACCAGCGACGACGTTTGCCCATCTGGATGCAACAACGGTATTGGAACGTTCGATTGTAGAGCTTGGTATCTATCCGGCTGTAGATCCATTGGGATCCACATCTAGAATTTTGGATCCTCGTATTGTAGGCGATGAGCACTTCCAGGTAGCCCGTGGAGTGCAGGAAATTTTACAGAAATACAAAGAATTACAGGATATCATTGCCATCTTGGGTATGGATGAGTTGTCTGAAGATGACAAAATTGTCGTAAATCGTGCCAGAAAGGTACAGAGATTCCTGTCACAGCCATTCTTCGTAGCGACGCAGTTTACCGGTATGGATGGAAAATATGTTCCGATTGCGGAAACAGTGCGAGGCTTTAAAGAAATTCTGGAAGGAAAACACGACGATATTCCAGAGAGTTATTTCTTGAATGCCGGAAGTATTGATGAAGTTCGCGCCCGTATGAAGTAAGGGGTGAGCATATGGCAGATGAGAGAATTTTTTCCGTAGAAATTATTACACCGGACCGTGTTTTTTATAAAGGCGAGGCGACGATGATTGAATTTACGACTGCGAGTGGAGATATTGGTGTCTATAAAAATCACATTCCGTTGACAACCGTTTTAGAGCCGGGGATCGTGACGATTACGGAACTGGATGGTAAAAAGGAAGCAGCCGTACATTCAGGTTTTGCAGAAATCTTACAGGATAAAGTGACACTTTTAGCAGAAATTGCAGAGTGGCCAGGTGAGATTGATACTGAGCGTGCTGAGGAGGCAAAAAGACGCGCTGAGGAACGCTTAGAATCACATAAAGAAGAAATTGATGTGAAGAGGGCAGAGATGGCGCTTAAGAGAGCATTGGTACGTTTGAATATGAAATAAAATATGAAAACTCATAAGATATGGTAAAAAGCTGTATCTTATGAGCTTTTTTATTTTATAAAAAGAATTATTTTTACCTATGTCACGAAGATAGACAATCTAAAAGATTTATGCTATCTTAATTAAATGTTCTGATTCAAAAGATCTGTTCTACATAGGAGCGTATAGAAAGAATCATGATGTGATTAGCCAAGAAAGAAGATTTAAGAAAAATTTTAGTTATCTATAAAACAGCACGAAAAAAGTAATAAAATCGGGAATCTTCGTGCAGATACGCGTCAGGATAATCTGATTGTGCAGCATTTATTAGAGAAGAACGGATTTGAGAGATGCGGGATTATTTATCTCGCTGATGTAAGTGAAAAAATAGCCTATCAATTTTGTAAAGGAGAAGAAAAATGAAACTGATAAAAGCAGAGACAAAAAAGCAATATGCGAGAATACGAAAATTATATAAAACGGCATTTCCTCTACAGGAAAGAAAATTATTTTGGTTGATCAAGCAAAAGCAAAAACAGGGTCTCGTAGACATTTGGATGTTAGAACAAAATCAGGAATTTGCGGGCTTAGCAATTACGATGAAAAATAAAGATCTGGTTCTATTGGACTATTTTGCAATAGCGCAAAATCAAAGAGCTTCGGGACAGGGGTCAAAGGCATTGAAGTGCCTGCTGAAATATTATGAAAAAAAGAGATTCTTTTTAGAAATTGAGAGTACCCTGGGAAAGGCAAAAAATCAGAAAGAACGGGAAAGACGGAAACATTTTTATCTCAAAAATGGAATGACAGAAATCGGAATGGTTGCAGATGTATTTGGTATAAATATGGAACTACTCGGATATGATTGTGGTTTGACCTTTGAAGAATATATTTCTGTATATCGGAATGCATATGGAAGGAGAAAGGCAAAGCGCCTAAAAAGAGTTCCAATTTAATTCAAATTGCGTTCATACTGGAGGAAATGTGATTGTTACAACAGTTCCATGTTCTTTTGTGGATACATAGAGGAGTGTTCCCCGATGGATTTTTACAATTTCATGACAGAGAGGAACACCAATTCCTTTTCCCTGTATCTTGTTTTTGGGAACAGAACGGTTCTTATTTAAGATCTGCAACAGTCGTTCATCAATGTAATCTTTTTTATTATGGATACAGATGTCACTTTGAGAAGCAATTATGTGAATTTCTCCTTCTGTTCGGCTGATATTTGATATCAGATTTATGAGCAGGCATAAAAGTAAAGCGTCGTCACCTATTACATAATCCATTTCATTTTGTATCACGATATCAGGATAATGCCTTTGCAAAATCTGGAATAAATCCGGCAGAGATACTTTTTTTAAAGAGATCTTTTCATGTTGAATAGCGTTCATGGCGAGGAGACGATCAATGATATTGTTGATATATAAAGCCTCTCTGTGAATTTCATTGCCGGCATAAAAAATATCTTCCATACCGATATTTCCCAGCATAATATATTGAGCATAGCCTTGGATAGTGGTCAGCGGCGTACGAAGCTCATGGGCAATATTGTTGATAGGAAAGTAGATTTTTTTCATAGCAAAATAAAACATAAGTGAGAGAGTAATAGAGATTAATGCAGCAGAAAGAAGAAAAAAGAGAGACTGTCTTTGAATAACGGCATAAAAAGAATCCATAGATTTCATATAATGTATGACAACATTTGCATTTTTAAAAGAAAATGTCTCGGATAGATAGAGATAGGTGTGATGTTTTTGTTTTAATATCTGCGCATTCTGAGACATATCCTCCGTGAGTGCTATCGGAAGATTATCAAAGAAGAGTTCTTCATCACAATAGATTGCGATAGAAATTCCATTTTTTTCGATAGATTTACAATAGAAATTTAATTTCGTATTCTTTTTATCTATGCCGAGCATAGAGCGTACAGAAGATACAATACTTTGTTTTGTTTGCAAAGTATTGTCATATATCTGCGAAAAATTCGTGTGAAAAGAATCGTTTAAAATAAAAAAAATACTTCCATATAAAAGAAGGAATAAAAAAGATATTGAAATGATGTAATTTTTTTCCCAAAGTTTCATATCAAATCTCCAGTCGATAGCCAATTTTATAAATAGTTCGAATGTAATTTTCCCAATGTAATTTCTTTCGTAATCTTTGAATGTGAACATCCACAGTTCGGATCTCCCCATCGTAATCCCAACCCCATGCGGTATTTAAAAGCTGATCTCTAGTCAGTGTAAGATTTTTGTTCAAAATCAAAGCTTTAAGCAATTCAAATTCCTGTTTGGTCAAAGAGATTTCTTGCTGATTGCGATATACTTTGTAATCTTCTAAATGAATCGTAATCCCCTGAAAAGAAAAGACAGCGTCATTTTTTTGAAAGCGTCTAAGTACGACATTAATCCGCGCAATCAATTCTTGGAAGTCAAAAGGCTTTACAATATAGTCTTCAGCGCCCCCATTGAGTCCGCGGACACGATCTTGAATGCCGCTGCGTGCAGTGACATAGATAATCGGGATATCAGAAAATTGTTTTTTTAAGGTAAAACCGTCGATATCTGGTAGGTTGATATCCAGTAAGATAAGATCTATGGATTGACTTTTAGAGACGGTAACAGCCTCGCTGCCGCAAAAAGCAGCAAGGCATGTGTGGCCTGTCATAGTCAGGTAACGTACCATCAATTCATGGATAGATTTGTCGTCTTCAACAATTAAAATGGTAGCCATATAGATCCTCCGTTAATTTTTTGGATGATCTGAAACCAGGTAGACAGAATAATCAATTTGTGCAATTTGCTCCGCGGTCAAATCGGAGACAGTAGCCTTGTTCGCATCAATACCGGCATCTTTGCAGACTTGAAGAATAAATTTCTTGGCATTTGCATTCGTATCGGCATTGATGTCGTTAATTGTGTTTTCCAGGGAACTATCACCCCAATCTTCTTTGGCATTTTCCTGTAAAAGAGGTGCATTTGGCATTTTCTCTAAAAGTTCTTCTGCCAGGGACAAGTTAATTTCTGAGAAAGAAAGATCCTCTGTCGTGGAAGAATCGAATGCAAGGACTTTCGTTTCGGTTGCCTTTTGCATATAAAAAGTACCAATGCCAACTGCACCTGAGAAAATAAGGATAAGTGCTGTTGTTAAGATCGTAAGTTTGTGTTTTTTCATTGTCTGAAATACCTCCTTTTTATAAAACATATCATTACATTACGATTGTGAAAGTATCATAACAGCGAAATATTTCAGAGTTGTAACAGCTGCTTATAGTTTTCTCGTTTTTTATGTCGTATGATATATCGCAGGATTTTATATATAGATCATAATATAGTACGGCGATGGATTCGTGTCAATATACAGACATATTTTTGAAAGAGGATAGACAATTCAAAAAATTTATGTTATTTTAACCATAGTACCCTGACTCGAAAGGTTCGTCCTGCAGAAGAAGGCACAAAATGTTATGATAGCGGAAAAATTCTGCCTTTGTGCCTGTTGGTACAAAGGCTATTTTTATCGTACAGTTTTGCACGCGGAACAAAAGCTGTGCTTATAGAAAAATCAGAACACGGGAGTACGTGAAATGCACTTTTGTTCTTACAATATATAGAAAGGGATTGATTATGGATACCAGACTTGCAAATATTGCTATTGTGGTGGAGGAGGCGGAAAGTGTAGAGAAATTGAATCAGATTTTACACGAGTACGGCGATGATATTATAGGAAGAATGGGGATTCCTCACAGGGAGAGAGGTGTCAGTCTGATTAGCATTGCAATCGATGCACCGCAAAATACGATCAGCAGTCTTTCCGGAAAGCTTGGTATGTTAGAGGGAGTAACCGCTAAAGCTGTCTATTCAAAGGTATGATAACATGAGTTATTTATTAGAGAAATTGGAACAGGAACAAATGCTCAAAAAAGATGAGTGGAGAGAATTGATAGCAAATCAAAGCCAGCATCAGGAAGAGGCAACATTAAAAGCTTGTCGCATTCGGGAACTAGAATTTGGAAATAAAATCTATACCCGCGGCTTAATTGAGTTTACAAATTATTGTAAAAATGATTGTTATTACTGCGGGATTCGCAGAAGTAATCAGAGGGCGGAAAGATATCGTCTGACAAAAGAGCAAATTTTAGAATGTACGGATATTGGTTATGAATTGGGATTTCGCACTTATGTTTTACAGGGCGGAGAGGATGTGTACTATACGGATGAACGTGTGGTAGAAATATTAAAGTGTATCAAAACACGGCATTCTGACTGTGCGATTACACTTTCCATCGGAGAAAAGAGCAGGAAGAGTTATGAAGCTTTTTTCGAGGCTGGAGCGGATCGATATTTATTGAGACATGAGACAGGTGATAAAACACATTATGAGACCCTCCATCCCAAAACAATGTCTTTTGAACAACGGAAAAATTGTCTGAGAACAT
This sequence comes from Lachnospiraceae bacterium, assembly GCA_022790905.1. GTDB lineage: Bacteria > Bacillota > Clostridia > Lachnospirales > Lachnospiraceae > Maccoyibacter. The sequence goes on from JAAVYC010000173.1 coordinate 5,590, forward strand.
TAAAAGACATCGGTTATCAAGTCGGGTGTGGTTTTATGGTTGGCAGTCCGGGACAAAATGTTAAAATGTTGGCGGAGGATATGCTTTTTATCCAGGAGTTACAACCTCATATGGTAGGCATTGGGCCGTTTGTTGTGCATCACGAGACGCCGTTTCGGAATCAAAAGAGCGGGAGTGTAGAACAGACACTGTATCTTTTAAGTCTGATTCGGATTCTGAAACCAAATGTTTTGCTGCCGGCGACAACGGCGCTTGGGACAATGGATCCTAAAGGCAGAGAAAAAGGTATTTTGGCAGGAGCTAATGTGGTGATGCCCAATCTCTCGCCGACAGATGTGAGGAAAAAATATGACTTATATGACAATAAAATATGCACTGGAGATGAGGCGGCGGAATGCAAGTTTTGTCTGAGTAATCGAGTCAAAGCGATCGGATGTAAACTTGTGATCGACAGAGGCGATGCACCCGGATGGAGAAAATAGAAAAAAGTAGGAGGAAAATAAAAATGTATGACGTAACATCCAGTAAAGCGGAAGAATTTATTTCCCATGAAGAGATACTTGCAACTTTGGAATATGGAGAAAAAAATAAAAGTAACAGAGAAGAGATTGATCGAATTTTAAATAAGGCGCGTGAAAAAAAGGGAATTACGCATCAGGAAGCGCTTGTACTTTTAGACTGTGATATTGACGAAAAGAATGAAGAAATTTATGCGCTTGCCAGAGAAATCAAAGAGGAATTTTATGGGAATCGTATCGTAATGTTTGCGCCATTATACCTTTCTAATTATTGTATTAACGGTTGTGAGTATTGTCCATACCATGCCAAGAACAAACATATTGCGAGAAAGAAACTGACACAGGAGGAAGTCGTAAAAGAAGTGATCGCTCTCCAGGACATGGGGCATAAGCGTCTCGCTTTAGAAGCCGGAGAGGATCCGGTTAACAACCCAATTGAATATATTTTGGAGTGTATTCAAACTATTTATGGAATTAAACATAAAAATGGAGCAATTCGCCGTGTCAATATCAATATTGCTGCGACGACAGTCGAGAATTATAGAAAATTAAAAGATGCGGGAATTGGAACCTATATTCTTTTTCAGGAGACCTATCACAAAAAGAATTATGAAAAATTACATCCGACGGGACCGAAACATGACTATGCATATCACACTGAGGCAATGGATCGGGCAATGGACGGAGGAATAGACGATGTGGGACTCGGCGTTTTGTTTGGTTTGAATAATTATCGCTATGACTTTGCAGGAATCATCATGCACGCAGAACATTTAGAAGCGGCAAAAGGGGTGGGACCGCATACGATCAGTGTGCCGAGGCTTCGCCGTGCTGATGATATTGATCCGGAAGTCTTCGACAACGGTATTTCCGATGAACTATTTGCAAAAATTGTGGCCTGTATCCGAATAGCGGTTCCATATACTGGAATGATTGTTTCGACTAGAGAATCCGCCGAAACTCGAAAAAAAGTACTGCAGCTTGGAATATCACAGATCAGCGGAGGTTCTAAGACAAGTGTTGGAGGCTACGTAGAGCCGGAATTAGAAGAAGAAAATTCTGCGCAATTTGAGGTCAGCGACCAGAGAACATTAGATGAGGTCGTGCGCTGGTTGATGGAAATGAATTTTGTGCCGAGTTTTTGTACGGCATGTTACCGTGAAGGCAGAACAGGAGATCGCTTTATGACACTTTTAAAAAGCAGACAGATCGTAAACTGTTGTCACCCGAATGCACTGATGACTTTAAAGGAATATTTAGAAGATTATGCGAGTCCCAAGACCAAAGAAATAGGAGAGGCGTTGATTCAAAAAGAACTAAACGTCATTACAAACCCAAAAGTGCGGCAAAAAGCAGAAGAATATATTGCAAATATTCACAATGGGGAGCGCGATTTCCGTTTTTGATTTTGTAGATTCTTTCTTGAAAAAGCCACTGTTTTATGCTATCTTAAAATCGAATAAGTATAAGAGTGGGCATATAGGGAGAGATGATGAGTGTACAGGACAAGGTAGAGCGGATTCTTCGGGAATTTTACGTACTTCTTTCGAAAAGTGACACCTATGATCAAGGTGATCAGAAAGTAATTGTCAGTAAAAAAGAGATATTTGAACTATTAGAACAGTTAAAATACAGTATGGCAGAAATGATGGAAACATATGAAGTCACATCAAGCAGCTATGACAGAAGAGAACGTGCAGTTAAGAAAAAGGGAGATACTATTATCCGAGATGCGAATCGGATGGCAGAAGATATCTATGCGGCTTCCGTGCTCTATTCCGATGAGGCGTTGACTCGTATACATAAAATTATCCAGGAAGCCAACGACGGAATGGAACAGGTGTTTGAAAATGTAAAACAAGAGATGGCGGAGAGGCAGAAGATTGTTCGCAAAAACCAGTTGGAGCTAAAGTCTTCCCTGGAAATCTTAATGGATACGAATAAATACTATAAAATCATTGAAGAACGAAATAAGGAACTTCAGAAAGAGGAAGAAGAAAAAGACGAACCAAAAGGAAAAGCAACTTCTGTGGCAATGCCAATATTTTCGGCGGGAAAACCAGAAATTAAAGTAAATCCGGAATACTTTGAGAAGACGGGAAAAACAATGGAAACGGCAGAGGAGCCAGTAGCAAAATTGGAACAGAGGAATGCACAGGGAGCGGAAGTGAAAGTGAATTTAAACGCGGAATATTTCCGCTGGAGACAAAAACAAGAAAAGAAAAAAGCGGACGGTTAACCGCATGGAAAGGTGGTGTACGATAGTGCACTGCCTTTTTGTTATTGCATAAAAATTCCTGTGGAATTCCTGTACAATAAATCATATAAAGCGCAAAATCTTTAGAATATCTTAAGGAATAAATTCGTGTCAAATGAAAAAATAAATGTTAAAATAGGAAAAAATGAATAGAAGGAGATTGTTATGGTCAATATTTTAGTCTGTGATGATGATAAAGAAATTGTAGATGCGATAGAGATTTATTTACAGCAGGAAGGATATCATGTGATAAAAGCATATGATGGAGAACAGGCAATCGAACAATTAAAGACAAATGATGTTCAGCTTTTGATTATGGATATTATGATGCCAAAACTAGATGGCATTCGGGCAACTCTGAAAATCAGGGAGAACAGCAGTATACCGATTATTATTCTTTCGGCAAAAACGGAGGATACGGATAAAATATTGGGATTAAATATAGGTGCAGACGACTATGTCAGCAAGCCGTTTAATCCACTTGAGTTGATGGCAAGAGTAAAATCCCAATTGCGCCGTTATATGCAGCTTGGAAATGTGGCGGATGATGACCAGGCTGTCTATCGAGTTGGCGGGTTGGAGATCAACGATGATTTAAAAGAGGTGAAAGTGGACGGAGAGAGTATCCGTCTGACGCCGATCGAATATAATATTTTATTATTGCTGGTAAAAGATGCCGGTAAGGTATTCTCGATTGAGCAGATTTATGAGAGTATTTGGAATGAAGAGGCAGTGGGGGCAGACAATACGGTAGCCGTCCATATTCGTCATATTCGGGAAAAAATAGAGATTAACCCAAAAGAACCGAGATATCTAAAAGTGGTCTGGGGAGTTGGTTACAAAATAGAAAAAGGAGCCTAAAATATGAATCACCGTTATTCTACAACGGCAAAAGTAATTGCGATATCCATTCAACAGTTAATGGCAGTTTTATTATTGGTATTTTTGGTCCTAATCGGAAATCTTTTTAATAAGAGTATGCTGGAATTTCAGGATATTGGAAAAAAAGGGTTTGAAGATTCTGCTTATTTTACGCAAGAGTTTAAAGAAACAACATCAGAAGTGCAGCAATTGGTTGGTTTGCGCGAAAAGTTTGAGACAGAGGGTCTCTTTGATGTCACAAAACCGATTGCAATCAATGGAGAGATTTCTTATCGGCTCGGAGATTTGCAAAATTGGGCAGAAAAGGGTTGCAGTTATCGGGCAGCGGGATATTTGAGTCTAGTAGAAGAGAGTTATCCGGCGGTAAAAGGTGGCGGCTATATTGAGCGGTATTTAAATGAAGAAATCAGTACGCAGGAAGCCATCAATATTTCAAATGCTATGGAAAAAATAATTTCTTCCATAGCAGACGAGGTCAATCAATATAAGCGACTCATCAATCAATATGATACGGGGAAATCAAACGTTTCCTATTATTATAACATGCAGGGAAAAAATTACAGTAATTTGGCAGCAGGCACAGGGGATAAAGAGGAGGCAAAATCACAGATTGAAAATAAGGGAAGATACCTCTATTATGACGATCAGGATATCCGATTTGACACAAATGTCCATAGGTTAGAAGATTATTTTTATAAAGACGTAAACTATATTACCGGAAATATGGATTCTAATGCTGTTTTTATCATGGGAGTGGATACGACGTTACCTCATAAAGATCATTTTTATGAGGCAAAGGAAACCTATAATAGCCTCTATCCGTGGATTAAAATCAGTATTGTGTCAACCCTTTTCAGTCTGATTGGATGGATCGCGGCACTGGTATATTTAAGTACTGTGACAGGGAGAAATTCACATGAAGATGAAGTACATCTAAATGGGTTTGATAGAATTAAGACAGAGATTTTCTTTTTCCTTGCGATTGTTGGCGCTGGAGCGGGTGGATTTATGGCAGCGATAACAGGGAATCAGAGCTGGGAGACATCCGGGGTGCTGATTATGGCAGGGGTTTGCGCCTTTGTGGAAAATGCGATATTCCTTTTATTTTATTTGAGCTTTATTCGACGGGCGCGTTCGGGCGTGCTCTGGAGCGGGAGTATTCTCTATTTATTTTATAGAATATTGCGAGAGGGCTATGAGAGTCGCAAGACAACGGGAAAATTTGTTTTCGTTTATCTGATACAATCGGCTTCTATACTGACTTTAGCGGCCTGGGGATATTATTATACACAGCCCTTATTTTTAGCTGCTCTTGCAATTTTAATTGTCCTTACAGGAATTATGATGTTAAAAGATCAAATACAGAGACAAAAGATTATGGAGGGTATTGAAAAAATAAAATCTGGAAATCTGGAGTATAAAATTGACACAGAAAATTTGACGGGAGAAAATAAAATTTTAAGCGAGGGTATTAATAACCTGGGAGAAGGTCTGGAAAAAGCCGTAGATTCCAGCATGAAAAATGAGAGGATGAAAGCGGATTTAATCACAAATGTTTCTCACGACATCAAAACACCTCTCACCTCCATTATTAATTATGTAAATCTGTTGGAAAATGAACAGATGGAGAGTGAAAAAGTAAGAGGGTATATTCATATTTTAAAAGAGAAGTCCACAAGATTAGAGCAATTGACGGAAGATCTAGTGGAGGCGTCAAAAATCAGTTCTGGGAACATTGTATTGGACATGGTTCGAATTAATCTGGTAGAATTGGTCTATCAGACTGGAGGGGAATTCAACGAAAAATTTGAGAAGCAGGAATTGACGGTTTATACGAAGCTCCCAAAAGAGCCCGTTGTGATTATGGCAGATGGGAGAAGAATCTGGAGGGTGTTGGAGAATCTCTATAATAATGTGGCAAAATATGCGCTTGTCGGTACGAGAGTCTATGTAGAAGTAGAGGAGGAAGAAGATGAAGCGAGATTTTCCATTAAAAATATTTCCTCTAAACCACTCAACATTCCGTCAGAAGAGTTGACAGAACGTTTTATTCGAGGAGACGTATCGAGAAGTACAGAGGGAAGTGGCTTAGGACTTTCCATTGCACAGAGTCTGACGACTCTGATGGGAGGAACGTTTGATATTATATTGGACGGGGATCTCTTTAAAGTGCTGCTTCGATTTCCACTTGCTTTTTAATGAGGCATTGATTATAATTTCTATGAAAAAGAGTGTCGGCGGTGGCCTTTCACCGTCGATTTTCTATAGACTTTTTATGTAAAGAAGGAGGACATCATACATGAAACTTTATGAAAACGGTGTTTATCTGGTAAACGGTACAGATTTAGTTCCGGAAGGATCAGATGCATCCGCGCAGATTGCGGAAAAGACCGGTACAGATGTAGCGAAAGAAAAAGCTGCAAAAAATACAATCGCTTATAACATATTAAAAGAACACAATACGTCAGGAAATATGGACAAGCTGAAAATTAAATTTGATAAGCTGACCTCTCACGATATTACGTTTGTGGGAATTATTCAGACGGCTCGTGCATCGGGATTGGAAAAATTTCCGATTCCTTATGTGCTGACAAATTGCCATAATTCACTCTGTGCAGTGGGAGGAACGATCAACGAAGATGACCATATGTTTGGTTTGACCTGTGCGAAAAAATACGGTGGAGTTTATGTAC
>JAAVYC010000174.1 GCA_022790905.1 Lachnospiraceae bacterium
CATCAGGACGGAATATTCGGAGGCCATGCAAAAATCCTCTATTGACTATGCGATGAGCGTCATCATTGCAAGGGCGCTGCCCGATGTCCGAGATGGATTAAAACCGGTGCAAAGAAGAACGCTCTATGATATGCATGAGCTTGGAATCCGGTATGACAGACCTTATAGAAAATGTGCCAGAATCGTCGGCGATACCATGGGTAAATACCATCCGCATGGAGACAGTTCCATCTATGAGGCGCTTGTCGTTATGGCGCAGGAGTTCAAAAAGGGATTGCCTTTAGTAGACGGACATGGAAATTTTGGTTCCATTGAAGGTGACGGCGCCGCGGCGATGCGCTATACAGAGGCGAGGCTGCAAAAGATCACGCAGGAAGCATATCTTTCAGATCTGGATAAAAATGTTGTGGATTTTCTCCCTAATTTTGATGAGACGGAAAAAGAACCGGAGGTACTTCCTGTAAAAGTGCCAAATCTTTTGATCAACGGCGCGGAGGGAATTGCAGTTGGTATGGCGACGAGTATCCCGCCGCACAATTTTGGCGAGGTCATCGACGGTGTCAAGGCATATATGAAAAACCCGGATATCAACACAGAACAGATGATGGAATATATCAAGGGACCAGATTTCCCGACAGGGGGAATTGTGACGAACAAAGATGACCTGCGTGCGATTTATTCCACCGGAAGCGGCAAGATCAAAGTCCGCGGAAAAGTTGAGATCGAAAAGATCAAAGGAGGAAAGGAACGGCTTGTCATTACAGAGATACCTTACACAATGATCGGGAGCAATATTGGAAAATTTTTAAATGATATCTACGTTCTAGCAGAGACAAAAAAGACAACAGATATTGTCGACATCTCCAATCAATCCTCGAAAGAGGGGATCCGCATTGTGATTGAACTAAAAAGGGGCGCCGATGCGCAGAATCTCTGTAATCTTCTCTATAAAAAGACAAAATTAGAAGATACTTTCAGTGTGAATATGCTTGCCGTCGCAGACGGAAAACCGGAGACCATGGGGATTGTACCAGTGATTCGCCACCATGTCCATTTCCAGTATGAAATTGCAACGAGAAAATACAGGACTCTTTTGGAAAAAGAACTAGAAAAGAAAGAGGTACAAGAGGGACTGATCAAGGCGTGCGATGTCATTGATTTGATTATAGAAATTTTAAGAGGATCTAAAAATATCAAAGATGCAAAGGCATGTCTGATGTACGGCGAGACAGAAAAGATAACATTTAAGACCAAGACATCGGAAAAGAAGGCGGAAAAACTCAGATTTACAGAGCGTCAGGCGACAGCAATCCTGGAGATGCGTCTCTACAAATTGATCGGTTTAGAGATAGAAGCTCTTGTGAAAGAACATGAAAAGACGCTAAAAAATATCGCTTCTTACGAAGAAATTTTGGGAAATCGTGCCGTGATGGCAAAAGTAATTATGAAAGAGCTGGATGCGTTTAAAAAGGAATATTCCAAAGAGCGAAAAACAGTGATTGACAACATCAAAGAGGCAGATTTTAAAGAACATGAGATTGAGCAAATGGACGTCGTCTTTTTGATGGATCGTTTTGGGTACGGCAGGACGATAGATGTAGCGACCTATGAGAGAAATAGAGAAGCGGCGGATTCCGAAAACCGCTATATTTTAATGTGCAAAAATACAGATAAGATCTGCGTCTTTACCGATCAGGGAGCGATGCATTTGATAAAAGTACTGGATTTACCCTTTGGAAAGTTTCGGGATAAAGGGCAACCAATTGACAATGTGAGCAATTATGACAGCAGCAGGGAGAATCTTGTGTATTTGATGAACTTGCAGAGTCTTTTGGAAAAGAGGGTGTTGTTTGGAACGAGAAACGGCATGTTTAAGATTGTGAATGGAAGTGAATTTGACGTTTCAAAGCGTACGACGGCTGCGACAAAATTAGGAGAAAAGGACAGCCTTCTCGCCGTACATCTTTTGAAGGGAGAAGAAACCATCGTGCTTCGCTCGGCAAAGGAATATTTCCTGCGAATCGATGTCGCACAGATTCCAGAAAAGAAAAAGGGAGCCATCGGGGTCCGAGGAATGAAATTGGATGCCGGTGAGACATTAGAAGATATTTATCTCTTAGAAGAAGATGAGAAAAAATCCGTTACAGTCAAAGAAAAAGAAGTGGCACTGCACAGACTTCACATCGGAAAGCGAGATGCCAGAGGTGTGAAAAAATGACATATAAACAGGCAGAAGAATTTGTAGAAAGTACAAAAAAATACGGCAGCATTTTAGGCCTTGGAACGATCCGAAATCTAATGCGTCTTTTAGGAGACGTACAGGAAAAGTTAGCAATTGTCCATGTAGCGGGAACAAATGGAAAAGGATCGGTCTGTGCCTTTTTGTCTGCTGCGCTAGGCGAGGCAGGGTATCTCGTCGGTAGGTTTAACTCTCCGGTGGTATTTGAAAAGAGAGAGAGTTTTCGTATCGGGGAATCCATAATCAGCGAGACAGAATATGCAGATGTGATGGAACAGATTCAGATTGCCTGCGAGCAATTGGTGGCAGAAGGAAAGCCTCATCCGACCGCATTTGAAGTGGAGACGGCAGCAGCTTTTTTGTGGTTTTATCAAAGAAAATGTGATCTTGCACTGTTAGAGACCGGAATGGGCGGTGAGAGCGATGCAACAAATCTCATCCCGCGTCCGGTATGCAGCGTCTTGACATCTATTGCGATGGATCATATGCAGTATCTAGGAAACACTTTAAAAGAAATTGCAGCCGTAAAAGCCGGAATTATCAAACAGGGCTGTCCGGTAATCGCCTTAGAACAGAAGCAGGAGGTCAATGAGACGATAAGAGAACGGGCGGAAGAACTGAGGGCACCGTACGTTTTTTCTAATTCATCGGAAAGGCGTGTATTGGAAGTGTCTCTAGAACATGGATTGGAACTAGAACATGATTATTATGGAAACGTTAGAACTAGGATGGCTGGAACGTATCAGGTGGAGAACCTGACTTTGGCACTTTGCGTGTTAAAGCAGTTGGAAAAATCCGGATACGCGCTGAGTAAAAAAAGTGTTCGGGACGGCATAAAAAAAGCAATTTGGCACGGGAGATTCGAGGTTGTGAGACGAGAACCGCTGTTTATTATTGACGGGGCACACAATACAGCGGCGGTGCAGAGATTGCAAGAAACGATAGAAAAGGATTTTACAAATAAAGAGATAATATATATAATAGGGGTACTTGAGGATAAAGAATACATAGGAATGATAAAAGAGATTTTGCGTCCGGCGAAAAAAGTCTATACCGTAACCCCGAATAATCCAAGAGCTTTGGATGGCAAAATCCTAGCACAGAGAATACGGGAGTATAGGCAGGATGTGACGGATCTGCAGTGCATAGAGGATGCCGTGAGAGAGAGTCTTTTGTGTGCTAAAAAAGAGGACGTGATCATAGCATTCGGATCGCTTTCCTATTTGGGGGAAGTGACAAGGGTCTTGGCAACGATATGAAACAGAAATATAAAGAAGAGGGGAAGCACAGGTGAAACGGAATGGATGAGAAGAAAATAAAAGAAGGCGTACGTTTGATCCTGGAAGGCATTGGAGAGGACAGCTCGCGGGAAGGGTTGATAGAGACGCCAAAACGCATTGCGAGAATG
>JAAVYC010000175.1 GCA_022790905.1 Lachnospiraceae bacterium
GCCAAAGACCTGTAAAAATCAGGAAAATGCAGAAAAATTTCTAGACTTTTTATGCAGAGAAGATGTCGCCATGAAAAACTTTGAGTATGTCTTTTATGCCACTCCAAATAACGCTGTTCGCAAAAAATTAAATAAAGATTTGCAAAATAATAAAACGATTTTTCCGGATCAGGAAGTCTTAGACAACTGCGAACTCTTCCGTTGCCTAGACGACGATTCTATAGCACTCTACAATAAATTGTGGAAAGAACTAAAATCAAAATAATTTTTCTTGATTTTTTTCTCTTTACGTGTTACATTAAATCCACGTGAATATCACGTGGATTATCTTTGCACATTCGTGCGCATTCCCAATCTTTTTCTATATCCCGCTTTAAAATATAGGAGACTTTTATGACATTTGATACCTTCAAAACAACCATTTTGGAATCTCTGAGTACCTATTACGGCGATGACTATACACTGTCCATACGCAATATCCCAAAAAACAATCAAATTCTTTTGGACGGCTTGACCATTCAGGAAAAAAATTGCAACATTTCTCCTGCCATCTATCTAAATCCCTATTATATAAAATTCCAAAACGGCACCTCTCTTTTTACTATTTTAGAGGAGATTAAAAATACCTACGCCATAAGCCGTCCCACAGAAAACATTGATCTGAATTTCTTTTCAGATTTCCATCAAGTCAAACAACGTATCTGCATGAAATTAGTTCACTACGAAAAAAATACAGAACTTTTAAAAGAACTCCCCCATGTTCGCTTTCTCGATCTTGCGGTTGTCTTTTACTATCTTATCTCCATACTTCCATGTGAAAACGCTTCCATTCTCATCTATAATAGCCATATGGAACATTGGAACGCCTCTCCAGAGGAGCTACTCTCCCTCGCAAAAGAAAATACTCCGAAATTGCTCCCCTATTATTTTGACGACGTTTTTTCAATTCTGACAGACGTCGACGATCTGATCAAATATGCCGAACGCTCCATTCCACCTCTCTATGTTCTGACCAACTCTGAAAAACTTTTTGGCGCTTCCACTCTTCTCTATCCAAATTTACTCTTAGATATCGCGAATCGCATGAAATGCAATTTTGTCATCTTTCCAAGCAGTATCCATGAACTTCTTTTACTGCCAGTATTCAAAAAGTCCAACTTCCAAGACTATCAAAACATCATTACTGAAATCAATCAGTCACACCTTGCCCTAGATGAAATTCTCTCTGATCACGCCTATTATTACGACAGAACAAAAGAATCAATCATCTAGAATAGAGATCTGCGTACTCTAAAGCCGACTTTGTCCAGGAATAGTCACATTCCATTCCGCGGTAAACAATTCCATTCCACGCATCACGATGATCTTCATAAATATTTTTTGCATAACAAATGGCATCTAGCATTTCATGGGCATTATAATTGGCAAAGGAAAATCCATTTCCCGTCTGCTCATATTCATTATATGGGCAGACAGTATCCCGCAATCCTCCGGTCTCCCTTACAATCGGAACCGTTCCATAGCGCATACTGATCAGTTGGCTAAGACCACATGGTTCAAATTGAGATGGCATTAAAAATGCATCCGCTCCGGCATAAATCTGATGTGCCAACTCCTCTGAGTACTGCAATTTTGCAGAAATTTTCTCACGATATTTCCAGGTAAAATGGCGGAACATATTCTCATACTGCTCTTCCCCCTCTCCTAAAATTGCGATCTGAACATGCTCTCGCATTAAAAATTCATCTAAAACACAGGCAAGCAGATCCATTCCCTTTTGAGAGGTCAGACGGGCGACTAAGCCAATCAAAAAGGTATCCTCCTCTCTCGGAAGTCCCATCCACTCCTGCAGACACCTTTTGTTCGCCGGTTTTCCTTGCAAAAAACTCATTTTGTCATAATTTTCACGGATGCGCCTGTCCTTAGCCGGATCATATTCATCATAATCCAATCCATTGACAATCCCAAACAAAACATCTCCTTTTTCCTGAAATAATCCCTCCAAACCTTCGCCTCCCTGCGGCGTCGTAATCTCCTTTGCATAAGTTCTACTCACTGTTGTCACGATGTCTGAATAGACAACCCCGCCTTTTAAATAATTTGCTTCCCCATAAGCCTCCAACTTATCCGGCGTAAACAGATCTCTCGGAAGCCCTGCTGCATCCATCACTCCTTCAATCTTCCACCTTCCTTGAAACTTCAAATTGTGAATCGTATAAATCGTCTTCATATTCTGATAAAATTCGTCATCTTCATAAAAATTTTTCAAAAATACAGGAATCAGACCGGTCTGCCAGTCGTGACAATGCAAAATATCTGGCTGAAAATCCAACATTTTTATGGCTTCTAACACTGCTTTAGAAAAAAAGGCGAATTTTTCGATATCTTCGTGAATATTGCCGTAAGGCCTGTTCCCTCCAAAATAAAATTCATTGTCAATAAAATAGTAAGTGATTCCCTCATAAATAGCGGATAAAATTCCCACATACTGTTTTCTCCACCCCAACTTTACATAGATACTGTCCACAAACATCAAATTTTGTCTCCATTCTCCCTGTATACAAGCATATTTGGGCAATATAATCCGCACGTCATATGACTTTTTATCAAAATATTTTGGCAGTGATCCCGCCACGTCGGCAAGTCCACCCGTTTTGACAAAAGGAACTGCCTCTGATGTCACAAACAATACATGTTTCATAAAAAAATACCTCCAAGTTCAATATGTTACATTATATCTCACTTAAAGGTATTTTTAAAGTTTTAGTTCTCACATTTGAAAAATCTGAAGTATCCGATATCTAATAATTATTCCGGTATTCCAGGCGAATTTTATCTGCAATTAAAGCAATAAATTCTGAATTTGTCGGCTTCCCTTTTCCGTTGTTAATCGTATAACCAAACAACGCATCAATCGTATCCATCTTTCCACGGCTCCATGCAACCTCAATGGCATGGCGAATTGCTCTTTCTACTCTACTTGGGGTTGTCTGAAATTTCTTAGCAATTGTTGGATATAAAATCTTTGTAATAGAATTGAGCATATCCATCTCATTGACAGACATGATGATTGCTTCCCGCAGATACTGATACCCCTTAATATGTGCAGGGACTCCAATTTCATGGATAATTGCAGTAACATCACTCTCCAAATTTCTCTCTTTTAGCTCCTCTTTCTTCTCGTATGGATTGACTCTGCGTACTTCTGTCGGACGAATCGCATTCCGGTTTTTGACATCTTTAATCCGGCTGATTACCATATCGTTATCGAATGGTTTCATAATATAATAGTCTGCACCTAATCGAAAAGCGTCTTCTGTAATCTTCTCCTGACCAATCGCACTGATCATTATAAATGCCGGATGCTTTTTTATTGTCGAATCTTTATTTACTTTTTCCATAACGCCAAGGCCATCCATTTTCGGCATGACAATATCTAACAAAACAACATCCGGTTCCGCAGTTTTTATCAATTCATAAGCTTCCATTCCATCTTTTGCCGTTCCAATTACTTGTAATTCTTCATCACTTCGTACTATATCGCCCAAAAGGCGCACCATTCTTTCGTTATCATCCGCAATCGCTATATTGAGCTTTTCCATTCCCGTCCCTCCCTGGCAAATTTTTGACATATGGTGATTATAGCGTTAAAATTATTACAATTCAACAGAAACTTTTCGTTTAAAATCGACAATTTGGCTCGTTATAGCGTTTTTCTAGCACTACTTATGTCGAAGAAGTGAATTTTGAAAAATATTTTATAAAAAATTTGTCAGATTGACAGGTAAC
>JAAVYC010000176.1 GCA_022790905.1 Lachnospiraceae bacterium
CAAAATGCATTAGCGGCAGCAGGGGAGACTATGAAAGAACCAGAAACCTATAAGAGCAATGAGTCGTTAGAAGCGGCTTTTTTGGGTAATCTCATACAGCAATTAGACTCCTCTTCTGAAGTAGAAGTCCATGTATTAAAAGCGGATAAAGAAAAAGGTATCATCAGCGCGGAAGTGACAGAGACTTATCGACATCCCAATGGAAAAGAAGGAAAAGTGAGTTGTAGAAGAACGTTTGTTTTAGATCAGAGGGATGAATCTCTGCTGAGAGAAAAAAAGAGTTATCTGATTAATTTTTATGCAGAAGGAGATCTAAAAGAGGATAATTTGTATAAATCTTCTCTGCTTTTGGAAGGAGAGGAAATCAAAGAACCGAAAGTGCCGGAAAAGAAGGAACATATTTTTTTGGAATGGCGAAATGCTAGAACACATGAAAAGGCTGAGTTTAATGGCGGCGTATATCAGGAAGAGAATTTTTATGCGGTGTGGACTGAGGCACGGTAGGAAGGAAACATAGGAGGAACGGCATGGGAAAAGGAAAAAGAGCGATAGCGATACCTCTGGTGTTGATGTTATTTGCAGTATTTTTAAATGCGGAAAATTGGAGGGTATATGCAGATGAGGCAGATACGCAGGAGGAAACACTGCGCGCTTTGGAAGAGGGCATTCTTATAGAGGCGCAGGGAGAGATAAAAGCAGAGCACAAAAATGTAGAGGAAGAAATACGATCCACAGAAAATAAAACAGAGAGGGATGTTTGGGAGGATAATAAAATTCGGATTGCCCTTTTAGATACTGGAGTGGAGCAGAATCATCCGGAACTAAAAAATTATCTTAAAAATGCCGGGATAAGTACTTTGAAAGGAAGGGAGGTGGAAGAAGGTGTTGATGAGAATGGACACGGAAGTGCTATGGCACAGATCATTGTATCTGCTCTGCGAGAACGTGGAATCAGTGAAACAGATGTACAGATATTCCCGATTAAAATTTTAGATCAAAATGGAATGGGAACAGCGGTCAGTCTTGCGGATGGAATAAAAACAGCGGTCGAGATGAAGACAGATTACATCTGTATTGGTGCTGTCGGAAAAGGAGATTCTGCGTTGGTGGAACAGGCGATAGGAGAAGCAGAACAGAATGGGATTGCTGTGTTTGTTCCTGCTGGAAATTATGCAGAGGATACGAAAGGATATACTCCGGCAAAATTAACAGAAGCAATTGTCGTTGCCGCTGTCAAGGATAGAGAACACTTGTCAGAGCTTTCAAATTATGGAGAGTCTGTCGATTTTTGTGCCCGTGAAAACCAAAAATATATAGATGTAAATGGAAAAGTACAGACTTTAAATGGAACTTCCGCAGCTTGTGCCTATGTGACGGGAATGGCAGCGTCTTTTGGAAAAGGTTTGAGTGGAAAAGAAGTAGAAAAAAAGTTAGAAGAGTTGGCAATACAAACTGAGAGTGAGGTGCAAAAAGGTTATTTTGGAAAAGGATTTTTAGGGGAGATATCGAAAAAGGCTGAAAAGAAAAATTCGGATATATTGGAGCAGGAAAAAAATGTGGAAGAGACAAAAGAGCAAAGTACAGAGGAGAAAAAAAGGAGTGAGACAGATGAAAGAATAGAGGGAAAAATAAAGAATACTCCAGAAAAAAAGGCCGAATCAAATCGAGTATATGATCCCAACAGCAAAAAGACAGGGTATCATCTAGAAAAAGTGGGAAAAACATTGGAATGCATTCACACCATCAATGATTCCGCATACATTTCCTGTGAAGGAAGCGGATTAAATCCGGGGAAAGCATATCTGGATAGCAAAATGAAAAGTTCTTCCGATCAGTTGCGTGTTAAATCAAAATCTATTAGAAAAATGAGTATGGAAGAAATGAGAGGGTTTGGAAATGGATATGAAAATATTTCTCCCTATGTGCTGCAAGTAGTTTTGGAAGGGGATACTTCTGAACATACATTGGCGGCACCATATGCCTGTCCAGATGATGGAAATGCGGGATATGCCTATTATCGACATTACTTTTCTCACTGTAATCATACAAAGCAGTGGTATTGGTCGGCCTCTGAGCATGTTTGGCTTGGGTGTGCAGGAGGAGATGAAGGAGATATTGAACATTATCATAGAACTTTTAGCCATATTATTGAAGAATATCGGTTTGTGGCAAATAAGTATAAAGTTCATTTTGATAAAAATCAAGCCACATCTGGAAATATGAAAGACCAAACTATGGTATACGATAAAGCGGAATTGTTAAATGAGAATAAATTCAAGAGGACGGGATATACTTTTATCGGTTGGAATACGAAAAAAGACGGAAGTGGAACCGCTTATAAAGATAAGAAGAGTGTCAAAAATTTGACGACTAAAAAAGATGAGATTGTAACGCTGTATGCACAGTGGAAAGCAAATACATATACTGTAAAATACAACGGCAATGGAGCAACAGCAGGAAAAATGTCTGACAGTAAACATCAGTATAATCAATCAAGGAATTTGACTGCGAACGGATTCCAGAGAAAGTTCCAGGTATTATATGATGAGAATTACGACCGTGGAAAGACTGCAAAAGTGACTGCAACGGCATCTTTTATTGGTTGGAATACGAAAAAGGATGCAACCGGAATTTCCTATAAAGACGGGCAGAGTGTCAAAAATCTGACACAAAGCGATGGAGTTGTGATAAATTTATATGCGAAATGGAAAGACGAGGCTATTATTCTTCCGTCAAAAAATAGAGAAGGCTATGATCTTTTGGGTTGGAGTACAGAAAAGAAGAGTGCAGATATGGGAAAGATTACACCTGGCTATACGGCAGGGGCAAAGGTGACAATATCGGAAGAAAAAACGTTATATGCGGTGTGGAAACCTAAAACATATGAGATCAAATACGATGCCAATGGCGGGAAGGGAACAATGAAAGATGGGATTAAGATTTATTCTCAACCGTATATCCTTGTTCAGAATACTTTTTCTCGGGAGGGCTATGATTTTGTAGGATGGAATACGAAAAAAGATGGAAGTGGTACCTTCTATAAAGAAAAAGCTTCTTATACAAAAGAAGAGAAGGTAACTTTTTATGCTCAATGGAAAATATATTTTCAAGTTGCCTATATCGGAAATGGGCAGACAGAAGGGAAAAATTTTCTTGATGTTGGGGAAAGTGGATATGGGAATAGTGAAAATTTGGAGTATACATTCAAAGATAATAAGGAGGATCCTTACTTTCAAAAAATAGATACGATTGAGGCCTATTTAGATGAAGAGACAGGGAAAAAAGTAATGCAGGATACAGAGGGAACAATCGTCGGATGGGGATTGACTTCTGATGTAAAAGTGTCTAATATTCAGGATAAAAAAGAGGGGTTCTATGAACCGGGAGAAATCGTACGGGGAAGTACGCTTGTGGAACATGCAATAAAGGAAAACAATCTTACGGTTGGGAAGCCAAATAGTGATTATGGTCAATTTTCGGAAGAAAGTGGCGTGATTGACGTGAAGGTGGATATAAAAAATGTACCATTTGTCAATCTATATGCTATTTGGGATCTAGGGCCAGTTATTGAAGCATATGATCGTTATTATACGGTTGAACAGGCACAGTCTGGTTTTATTACGGAAGAAGAACTTTTGAACGCGGCCATAGCCACCGATGAGGAGGCAAAATGTGAAGGAAATGAAAAGGGAGTACTTCAGAACTTTGTAGATGAAAAAAATCAAACCAGTTTTACAGTCTTAGATTATCAGTCAAGAGATTTTACAGAGTTGCAGAATACTGCAGTGGTCTCTATTACATATCAGGCGAAAGATTCTGCAGGAAACATTACAAAAAAGATGGTATTTATACATATTATAGACGGACACGATACAGTGGCAGATGGATATGATATGGGACGGGAAGCGGAGGAACCGAAAGGGCGTTTTATTAGCAAAAAATATTTAGCTACCTTACCGGAAGATTCCGTTTGGGTTATAAATTCAGAGTACCGAAAAGTTTTAGAAGAGGCTGTAAACTATGAACGACAAAATCCTAAAAAGGGCGAGGCTTCGTCGCTCTTAGGAGAAGCATACAAAATGGACATTCCTGGGACTGGAGAGTGGAATTATACACCACAAAGCGTATGGAATTTTACACATGAGCAGGTTTTAGAAGTCAAAAAGTTCGTCAAAGAACATGGTCCATCAAATTTTAAACAAGAGGATGCATTAGAAACATTTTTTATGAAATTTTCTAAATGCCGAAAATGAAGTAGTAAAAATACATTTTCTTGAGTTGAGAGAATTTAAAAATGGAGTATAGTGACAAGAATCGATTTTGATTGTAAAAAAAGTTCGTATTTCTTTTAAAAAATACGAAAATTTACGAAAAATAATATTTAATTACTATAATGTGAAA
>JAAVYC010000177.1 GCA_022790905.1 Lachnospiraceae bacterium
GATAAGAAAACATGTAAAATTGACTCCTGCCACCGTATATGTAAATTGTTTTTCAAGATATGGCATAGTACTTACCAGAGTCGTTAAAAGTGCAAAATCTAAAAATGCATTTGGCGAATGTACGATCAATAACAGATAGATTAGATCATATTCGAAAATCAAAACGAATTTGCAGGCTCTTGACGTCTGTGCTTTTAATCCGAAATAGATATTTACCAGAATTCCGGCAGCGATCAAAGCCATATAAAGCATTCCTGTTGTCGGAGAAATTCGCCCTACTCCCATCTGCATAAATATATAGATCAATACCGTAATCAATAAAACGGAATACCCGAGAGTATTAAAGGTATTCATTTTGATATAACGCTGATCCAGATCATTGTAACGAAATTTCATTTGTGCCTGTTTGTTTTCCATTTTTCATCACACTCCACTTTCTTTTTTGTTCTTCTTGTTGTTTTTTGAATTACTTCATATCTTGCAAAAACAAACTTTTTTATTCCTCTTTTCTATCCTGAAACTTACTGCTTAAGATATCTCCTACACACCAGATTGCTCCAGCTGCAGAAAGAGAAAAGAGAAATGCGACGACATTTCTTAAAAACTGTAGACTGGCAATCGAAAGATCCCCAGATATCAGCTCTTGTATCGTCGAATAAGCATTGTGAATGCCCATAGTCCAAACTCCGATATAGAGAGCGTAATAAATACCGGCAAGTTTAAAAAACCATGCCAGTAATTTCCTTGGTAGTTTACTTTTCATATGGTATCTCTCCCTGTAGTTGTTCTTTCAAACTTTTTTGTACTTTCTTTCTCGTTAATTCTACCAAGCCAAGCCGTGTCATGTCAACTAGTGTTGCCGGAATTTTGTCTTTTTTTAGTTCCATCCGCAAAATATGCAGAAGTTTCTCCTGATGTTTTTTCTCTTTCATATCTATAAAATCTATGATGCAGATCCCTGAAATATTTCGGAGTATCAATTGTCTTGCGATCTCTATGGCAGCTTCGATATTGATGGAAAGGATCGTTTCCTCTCGCGATCTCTTTTTCCTATCTTTTCCACTGTTCACATCAATGACGGTCAGTGCTTCTGTTGCCTCTATAATTAAGTATCCCCCGGAAGGCAGCCAAACTTGTCGGTTTAAAGCTCTGTCAAGTTCTTGTTTTAGATTATAAATGGCACTTAAAGATACGAGTGGATCCTCATAAAAAAGCAATTCATTTTGAGATTCTATCTCTGTTCCCTGAAAATATTCCTGAAGCTCTTCATAGATAGACGGGATATCTGTTGTAATCTTTTCTATATTTGATAACATCATTCCGTTTAAAAACGAAAAATAAGATGGCGTGGATTTTCGCAATAAAGAGTAACAGGTGCGGTATTTTGCGGTCTCGATCAACTTCGAATAACTGTCCTGCAAATCCTGCAATTCTTGAAAAATTTCTTCTTCTTTTGCCAACACAGCATTTGTGCGCACGATCCAGCCATACTCTTTCGACAGATAGGGAGTCATAAAAGCCTGCAGTCGGGATCGATCTGTCGCTGAGAGCTTTTTAGAAATACCGAGTTTGTGATTTTCTGTCGTGAGTACTAAGTATCTTCCGGTAAAGTTTAAATTTGTAGATACAACAGGAGGCTTCGTCTTGATATTTTCTCGCTTCACTTCTACGACCAATTCATCTCCGACACAGATGGGCTTTGTACCCAGCTTTTTTGTGAAAATCGGAGATCGCAGATCTTCTAAGGAATAAAAGCAGACAAGTCCCTTTTCAATTTCAATAAAAGCGGCATGAAGGCTTTCTACGATATTTGTCACCCGTCCGATATAGATGTTGCCAAGGATACTCTCCTGCTCCACTTTTTGAAGGCGAATCTCTGTCATCCTTTTGTAATCATAATTTGCACAGACCAGATATTCTTGCTCATAGAGCTCCTCTTTTGTGATTATAATACGCTCAGACAATGATTTCTCCTAGTGCATCCAGAGGGATATATTCCCGCTCATTTTTGGCATACGTCTCTATTTTGTGAATTTGCATCGCCGATGGCGAATATTCTAATCCCGCAAATTGAAATAATTTCTGTAACACAATTTCCGGTTTCACGTTATCTACACTTCCGGCTGAAACTTTTAAATAAAAAGACGGTTGTCCATTTTTTTTCCGCATGGCAAATTCATAAATCAAGGGTTTTAAATCGATTTCTTTTTCCCCCCTTTTCGTCTCCTTGGTGACTAAAATAGCCTCTTGCTCTACAAAAAAGTGATGAAAGATTTCTGCAAATTCCTCCGATGACTTAGGCGTTTGATATCCATCTTTAAAATAGACTTCGTAATCTGCGGCTGCCACAATAGACATCGCTTTTTGGGTCTGGTCTGGCAATGCGACATAAGAAGTTACCTCAACGCCCTCTACCATAACTGCATTCAGATTTTTTAACGATTCTTCCGTTGATTTTGTGGAGAGAACTTCGATATCAAAATATTCACCATCACTGGTAATACCAACCCCGAGCGGTGCGGCAAAAGACATAATGATATGGGGATGAAAGCCTTCCGAATACTTTACATCAATCTCAGCCCGTCTCAATGCCTTTTGAAAATATCTCATCATATCTAGATGTCCGATAAACTTCAGGGCACCATACTTGCGAAACTTAATTCTGATTTTCATAGCAGATGCCTCCTTCGTATTTTTTCGCTCCGCATCCGGAACAGCGCTCTCGACAGTTTGGCGTCACATGTTCTTCCTTTGCAGTCTTCCATTCCCGGATCAGAAATTCTTTATTTACCCCGGCGTCGATAAAGTCCCATGGAAAAACTTCATCAATTTCCCGTCGACGAACCGTATAAAAGTCCGGATCAATCGCGCATTCCTCAAAGACGCTCATCCATGCTTCATTGTCAAAGTATTCACTCCAGGCGTCAAAGATACAACCTTTTTCATAGGCCTTTTTGATCGTTTTGCCAAGTTTTCTGTCACCTCTTGCAAAAATTCCCTCTAAAACTGTGACATCTGCCTGATGCCAGTTGTATTTGATACTCTTTCGATTCAATTGTTCTTTTACGGCATCGTTTACAATTTTTGCCCGATCTAAAAAATCTTCTTTGGTACACATCGTTGCCCATTGGAATGGCGTAAACGGTTTTGGCACAAAAAAAGAGGTGCTGACGGTGATCTGGCATTTTCCATTGCGCTCTTCTTTTGGAATCTCATAGTAACGAACCGCGATCTTATTGGCGAGCTCTGCAATTGCCCTCATATCCGCGTCTGTCTCCGTAGGAAGACCCAACATAAAGTAAAGCTTGACTTTATTCCAGCCACCCTCGAAGGCAAGGCCTGCCCCGTGTAAAATAACCTCTTCCGTTAACCCTTTATTGATTACATCACGAAGCCTTTGTGAACCGGCTTCCGGTGCGAACGTTAAGCTACTCTTTTTAATATCCTGTACTTTTCCCATAACTTCTAGAGAAAAAGCGTCAATTCTAAGCGACGGAAGGGAGATGTTGACATGCTTTTTTCCAAAATTCTCGATTAAGTAGTTGATAAGTTCCTCTAAGTCCCTGTAATCGCTGGTACTCAGAGAACTCAGAGAGATTTCTTCATATCCCGTGTTTTTTAACATGATGCGCGCCTGTTCTTTTAAACGGTCAACTCCCTTTTCACGAAGCGGTCGATAGATCATACCAGCCTGACAAAATCGACATCCACGAATACATCCGCGCTGCACTTCTAAGACAACACGATCCTGTGTGACATTTATAAATGGGACGACTGGCTTGTCAGGATACACCACATCTGTCATATTGGTAACGACCTGTTTTTCCACCTTTTTAGGAATTCCTTCACAAATAGGTTCCATCGACTCTATGGTCCCGTCTTCTTTATAATGAACTTGATAGAGAGACGGGACATAGATTCCAGGAATCAACGCCGCTTTTTTCAGAAAAGTATCTCTGTCCTCATCACTCTTTTTCCAGGTTTTATAAAGTTCAAAAAGAGCATCGTAACTGATCTCACCCTCACCGATATAAAATAAATCAAAAAAATCTGCCAGGGGCTCCGGA
>JAAVYC010000178.1 GCA_022790905.1 Lachnospiraceae bacterium
CACACGCTCTGGATTTAAAAACCGCTCAAACAAAAGATTATATTTGATCGGATCAATATTGGTAATTCCAATCGTATAGGATACGAGACTTCCCGCAGCGCTTCCCCGCCCAGGCCCAACGATAATATCCCGTTCTCTTGCATAACGGATAAAATCCCAGACAATCAGAAAGTAATCTACATACCCCATTTTTTGAATGACAGAAAGTTCATAATCCAAACGTTCTCTTAATTCTTCATAATTTTTTGGATAGCGCTCTTTTAAGCCTTTTAAGCAGAGTTCCTTCAGATATTCCCACGAATCATATCCTTTTGGCACTTCAAAATGCGGCAGTTTCGTTACGCCAAATTCAATCTCCACATGACAGCGGTCCGCAATTTTTTGCGTATTCTCAAGCGCCTGCATCGCATATGGAAACAGTTCTCTCATTTCCTCCTCGGACTTCACATAATACTGACCGCCCTCATAGCGCATTCGATCCTCATCCGCCAATTTTTTTCCGGTCTGGATACAGAGCAAGATATCATGAGGTTCCACGTCTTGCGCATAAGTATAATGAATATCATTCGTCGCCACAAGTTCAATATCCAACTCTTTGCTCATATTGATCAACTGCTGATTGACATTCTTTTGCTCCGGTATCCCGTGATCCTGCAATTCTAAAAAAAAGTTTCCTCTTCCAAAACATTCCTGATAGCGGAGTGCAGCTTCTTTTGCCCCCTCGTAATTTCCCCGACTGATTGCCTTCGGGACTTCTCCGGCGAGACATGCAGAAAGCGCAATAATCCCCTCATGATATTGGCGCAAAACCTCCATATCCACCCGAGGTCTATAGTAATAACCATCCACAAATCCTTTTGAGACGATCTTCATCAGATTACTGTAGCCCGTATTGTTTTCTGCTAACAATACAAGATGGTAATAGCGATCTTCCCCGTGCACATTTTCGCGGTCAAACCGAGAATTCGGCGCCACATAAACTTCACATCCAAGGATTGGATTAATTCCCGCCTCTTTCGCCGCTTTATAAAAATCAATGATGCCGTACATGACACCGTGATCTGTAATTGCCGCGCTATTCATTCCGAGTTCTTTGATTTTTGCAACATACTCTTTAATTTTATTCGACCCATCTAAAAGACTGTATTCTGTATGGACATGCAGATGCGCAAACGCCATAATTCTCCTCCGTTCTCTTTCATCAAAATTATACCTATTATACTATTTATTTCCCTGAGAGACAATCTGCTTTTTACAAAACAACTTGTCTTGTCCGTAAATTGTTTATATAATAAAAATCACACTATATCTTATGAAAGGATTGATTACCATGAAAAAAAGAAAACATCTTTATCTGCATCTTTTAACCCTCTGTTTCTTAGCGGCCTTTTTCTTTGTTGTACCAGTAAAAGCGCAAGCCTCATCTTGCAGGCAATGCAACCGTGAAACAAAAATCGGAAAATATTATATCTGGAACGATTATAATTCACACTCGCTTCGCATATCCACATCCAAATCGGGAAACGGAAAAGTTCTGGCCAAACCTTCAGCGGGGCGTAGTATCGCAGCTTTTTGCATCTCCGATGGATCCACCGTCTACTATGCGGAAAACGGAGCGTACAATTCTGCCGGAAACTGTACCAGCTATATCTACAAAATCAGAGTAAATGGAAAAGGACGCACCAAAATCGGCAAATTAAAAAACTCCAGTGGCCCGAAAGCCTATTACAAAGGCAACTTGTATTTGAGCTGCTTTGACCAGTCTGATGGTACACTGATACATACTTACAGTATGAGTGTCAAGACCGGAAAAGCAAAACGGATTATGAAAAACGCCGCAATTCAGCAGCAAAATGGGCAGTACCTGCTTGCCAGCCCAAATAGCGGCGCAGTGATTCCTCTAGATCTCTATATTTATAATTGCAAGACCAAAAAGCAAGTTCGAATCACCAAAAAATCCGTTTCCGCCAATATCGTTGGCAAAAAACTCTATTACGCCGAATGTGTCAAAGATCATGGTACCAACAGCACATTCCGCATCCGCAGCTGCAATCTGTCCGGAAAGAGCAAAAAAACGATCAAAGGGACACTGAACGCGAGCGGAATAGGCAAGATCACATCCAAATACGTATGCTATTATATTTATAAAAATTATGGCGGATACCGTTATTATCGTTATGATTTTAAATCTAAAAAAGCAAAAGAAATCAGTTACTCTAGCTATTCGAGGTAGATGAATCTACCTCAATTTTTCTATTATTCTTTGAAGAATATCAGGCACTTTCAAAAAAGTAGTGCGACAAAATTCGTTGTATTTGCCACGGGCGCAACCCCTAATACCATGAAAGATATCATAGACGAAGCCTGGAAAAACAATTTGACACCTGAGGAATTAAAAAACATTCCACATTTTTATATGCAAAGTGGATTGAGATATGAAATTCTAAAGAATATATCAATCCGCTGCTCTCTTACTTGCAAGAACTTGAGTAAGCACGCAGTTCTCACTCTGTGTCCTGTTCCATAGGTGCAATTCGAGGGTATGATGATCCATGAAAAGAGAAGCATATGGAATGAATCACAACATGGATAAGCGGAGAAAAATTGAAAAGAGCGGGTGATACAAAATGTATGCCTGCTCTTTTTATCATAATAATTTTCATTTATCTCCACTACGCAACCGCATTGGAATTGATACTGTCAATCACCTTTCTAATCCCCATCCATATATTTAAGTCTGTAAATATCTCAACAATACTTCCCTGATCCGTAAAGGGCGCTTCCTGCAAGACAGACAGATCTTTCATCATACCGTTATGGACAATATACTCTACAATCTGATTGACAAAATAAATTTGTCTGCTGTCCAGATTCGTGAGATACTCTGAAAATGCCTCCTTTGCTGCATTCATATCCAACCCTACAATCTCCCGCACAAATTCCCCTAAAGGTTTCGTACCAAATTCACTTTCATAGTCCTGCTTTGTTCCCACTTCTTTCCATAGAATCGCTTCTAGAGCTTCAATATCTGTATCCATAAGTGGTTTATTCGTCTTTAATTTTGCGATCACAAGATTATCCTGATGCTGCCTGATATAGAATTCCGCTTTTGCCTTATAATTTTTCAATTCATCATTTTCTAACTCCGATTCCTTCCATTCCATGGACAACAAGTCATCCTCAAAATTTGTATCATAGCGAATATTATTTTTCGGAATATATTTCATGAGATTACGAAGCTTTTCCCGTATTTCCTCAAACTCATCCATTCCCGCACGTTCTATATAATCAGTGTCAAGAATCTTATGGATCAAATCTGACTGCGCCTGAATTTCTGGAATATTTGCTATACTGGCAATTCCGTTCACTCTTTTATAAAGATCATTTCGCGCCCTTGTATATTTTTTACCTGCTAAATACGCCAATTCTATTCCATACATCAGAGCATCAAAACGGACCGCACTTGCCTCTTCTTCATCCGGCAGGATCAGTGGCGCCACTTCTTCTTTTACCAGCAGCGTATCTTCATATGACAGGGTCTGATAGTTACTCTCCGAGGAATATAATTCAACATATTTTAGGTGCTGTCTCACTGCAAAATTATCTTTAGGCAATTCCTTCACTTTTTCTGACATCTGTTGAACTAATGCTTTTCTATATGCGATCAACCGATCCTCCTGATAGTCAATATCCTGCAATTTGTAAGAGATCTCAAATTTCAGATTGAAAATAGCCCCTTGTAATGTCATCCCATTTGCAGCTGCTCTGCCTCGGTTCATCCTGAAAAATTCAAAGTTCCCGCAGAAATCAAATATGTAAAATTTTTGCTTATCTTCTCCATCCAACAATGTCGGACAAAGTCTCGTTCCTCTGCCGATCATCTGCCAAAATTTTGCCTTACTCATTACTTTTTTGAAAAATACCAGATTCACAACTTCCGGCACATCAATTCCCGTATCCAGCATATCTACAGAAATAGCAATCTGCGGCATTTTTTTTGGATCTGAGAACTCATCAATTGCGCTCTGCGCATAGGTTATATAATTGTCTATCACCTTTGCAAAATCTGGAAGATGTGGATACTCTTTATGAAAGACTTCCAAGATCTTTTCTGCATGATCATGACTTTTCGCAAAAATAATAGTTTTTCCCAGCTTCTGGCCATAATCAATTTTGATTCCCTCCGTCATAAGTATATTTAACACTTGACGTATCGTGTCTTCATTAAAAATCCATGTATTTAAGGCTGAAGAATGGATTGTTTTTGGAATTTCACCAGATTCGTCCTCAAACGTTGACTCATAGGCCTCTTTATCTTCTTCTGAGAGCTCATCATATACAATGCCCTGTTCCATAAACTTCAATTTGGTTTCTATCGATACATAGTCGACTAAATATTCGTCCTTAACGGCCTGTGCTAAATCATACCCATAAGTCGGAACGCCATTTTCCAATTCAAAGATTTCATACGTATTTTTGTCTATCTCATCTTTCGGCGTCGCTGTGAGTCCGACAAGCGGCGCGTCGAAATAGGTAAAAATATCTTTATATTTATTGTAAATAGACCGATGTGCCTCATCGCATATCACCAGATCAAAATGTCCGCACGTAAACAGCTTTCCTTCCCCATCATCTATTGTATCAATACAATGAATCATTGTCTGATAGGTCGAGAAAACACAATGGGCATTGCAGTTGTCTTTTTCTTCCACTAAATTGGTACACGACAGATTTGGAAGCAGATTGACAAAATTTCTCTTTGCCTGCGTAACCAGTGAATTGCGGTCTGCCAGAAACAAAATATTTTTTACCCAGCCCGCCTTTAACAACACATCGCATAATGCGATCACGGTCCTCGTCTTGCCAGAACCGGTCGCCATGACAAGCAATGCTTTTCTTCGATTCTTTTCATCAAAGCTCATGCAAACCGATTTAATCGCTGATTCCTGATAATATCTACCTGCAATCTGTTTATCCACGGTAACGTGTCGGAGACTTGTCCTCATGGATAAGAGATTAAACCATTTTTCTAAATCTCTTCTTGAGTAGATTGCCGCACACTTTCTTTCCGGATACTGCCCGTCAAGGATATGAGTCTCAAATCCATTCGTCAAAAAAATAACTGGTCTTCTCCCATATTTTTGTTCCAATAGATCGGCATATAGTTTCGCCTGCTGCCTTCCCTTTGATACGTCCACACAGGTACGTTTTGCCTCAATAACTGCGAGAGGTCTGTGCATAGTATCATAAAGCACATAGTCTGCATATCCCATTTCAGATTTATTGGGCATTCCGGGGAGTTCAACTTCGGAAAACCAATCTTTCCCCTCTGTCCATCCGGCATCCACAAGCATAGAATCTATATAAAGTTTTCTCGTCTTATATTCAGATAAATCCAGCGGTTTCGGAACATAATTCGGCTGCTGTTCCTGCCTGCGCGCTGACAGAGCTTCCTTTAGAGAAGCATTTTCTTCCATCAGTCTCTTTAAATCAAGTTCTTGCTGCGCTGATTTTTCCTGCTGCATTTTTAGCTTTTGCGCTCTCGCTTTTGCACTGTCTTTTCGCGCATTGATAAGACTTTCATCAAAGACATGCTCCTCATATTGATCTGAATAACAATACGCGATATAATCGAGATAGATAAATAGATTTTCAAGACAAAGCATAGCCTCGTCTCTTCCCAATTTTTTGCCGCCGTGCGCAGCATTATTTCCGCACCTGCGTATATAGTCCATTCTCTTCCAGATATCGGGACCTACAATCTGTCTGTAATCCTCGGCATTCATCAAACTCTGGAGGTTATCCTGATACGGCAGCTCTAACTCTGCATCCACGGAATACATCCATTTCAGGGCAAACTCCATCGCCCTGCGGCTGTTTATAATACTGGCCTCAGGATCCATAAAAATTATTTTTTCTGCTGATATAGCTACATCGGCAAAAGCAGAGAATTTTGATTCTTTCTTTAAATAATCAAAATTAGTTATCATACGTTTTTCCTCGTCATTTTCTCCACTCAACTACGTCTTCAAAATTTTTCCGCGGTCTCTCTTTTGGAGATTCATCCGGATACCCAAAAGCAATAGCCGCGACAAGTTGTCCTTCACGATTCAGCCATTCACATAATTCTGAATAAGCAAAATAGATATCACAAATCCATAGACTCCCTATCTCTTTTTCCGTGGCGGCAAGAATCATATTTTGTATAGCTGCACCTATCGACTGAATATTACAAATTTCATAAATGCGTTCTTCTGGTGTTAACTCCGACAAAATACTTTCTCCTAAAGAATTGACAACAAACACTATGACTGGCGCATCTGCCATTACATCAACCGTATGTTTTGCTGCGGCGATATGCTGTCTATTTTGCGGCAACAGCGCACTTTCGTTTTCTTCTCTTGAAATCCCCTGGCGAAAAATTTTAAGCATTTCCTCTTTTTCTTTTCCCTGCACCACAATGAATTTCCACGGTTGTCTATTCTTAGAAGAAGGAGCTTTTATTCCACTTTGAATAATCTCGATCACATCTTTTTCCGCTATAGGCGTGTCTAAGAATTTTCTTATACTTCGTCTGTCATAAATTGCAGAAATCATTGTTTCTCACTTTCCAATACCGACTTTATCATTGTTTCACCCAAAATCTCAGTCAATGTTTCCATCAATTTTGAAATATCAATTGGCTTTGCCAAATGAGCATTCATCCCTGCCGCATAAGCATTTCTCTTGTCTTCCTCAAAAGCATTTGCTGTCATTGCAACAATCGGTATACTCGCCTTTGCCAAATTGTCCATCTTTCGAATAGCCTCTGTCGCCTGATAGCCATTCATATTCGGCATTTGAATATCCATGAAAATCAGATCGTAATATCCATCTTTGACCTGTTCCACTCTATTGACACAGATATCTCCGTCCTGCACCCGCTCCACCTCTAATCCCATTTCACTTAACAGTTCCATGGCAATCTCGGCATTCAGATCATTATCTTCCGCAATCAAAATTCTTTTTCCGGAAAAATCTGTAAGTGTCTCATTATCCGCTTTACTGTCACAAATATCTGTTTCAAATGCAATGCGATGGGGCATAATCACCGTAAACTTTGTGCCTTTCCCGACTTCACTTTCCACCTCAACAGAACCACCCATCAGCTCAGTAAGTCTCTTCACAATTGGCATTCCAAGTCCGGTTCCGGCAATCTTGCTATGCGTCGTATCATTCTCTCTTGAAAACGCTTCAAAGAGATGAGGCATGAACTCTTTTGCAATTCCAATACCGTTATCTTCGATCTCTGTTTTGAAAAAAGCATATCCCTCTCGATTCGACGAAATTTCAGTCAGCCGCATCGACACTTTTCCGCCGCTCAAAGTATATTTACATGCATTGCTCAGAATATTAAAGTAAATTTCTTGAATCTTTGTCGTATCACACCACACAAAAGGATGCCGCACATCCACTGTTTTTTCAAAAGTAATATTTTTTGCCTGCATCTGTGCGGCAAACAGGGAACACGCAGAATCGATCATCTGTTCGGCATTCCATACACTTTCATCTAATACAGCTTTTCCGCCTTCAATTTTAGACATTTCCAGAACGTTATTGATAATGGATAGAAGGAGTTGGCTGGAATCGTCAATTTTATGGATATATTCTTTGCGTTTAACCGAATCCTCCTGCTGTTGATCCAGTAAACGTAGAAATCCGGTGATCGCATTCATTGGAGTTCGGATATCGTGACTCATATTGAACAAAAAGTCTGTCTTTGCTTTGCTGGCAGCTTCCGCTTTAACAAGAGCTTTCTGAGTCTCCATCCTGGATCCATTTAAGATAGAATAAGTCAGTGTCAAAAGTATCATTAAAACGACTGTAAGAAATACAGCTAGTACAATGCCAATACGATTTGCATTTGAGATCATCATCTCATTGGCCTTTTCTGGAAAAACTTGAACAATATACCAATCACTATTTTCAAGCCCCATAATACAGGCACCTGTTTTACTGTCCGATAATGGGATTACCATAGTCTCGTTTTCATAAATAAAATCCTTCGTATCGGTATTTTTTGAGATTCGTGGGTTGAGCACTGTCTCTATTGAAATTTCTGCCGTCGTATTGATATTCTGATTACTCGAAATAATGAGTCCATTTTCATTACACAGATAGACCTCC
>JAAVYC010000179.1 GCA_022790905.1 Lachnospiraceae bacterium
AATATTGTGGACAGTATTTTTGTGGCGAAAATGGGGGAGGATGCATTAGCAGCAGTTTCTTTGGTGTATCCTCTGCAAAATTTAATCACTGCATGGACCGTCGGGTTTGGCGTGGGTTTAAACGCCAGAATTGCCTATTTTTTGGGAGCCGGAAAACAAAAAAGTGCGGACTGTTCTTCCTCACAAGGAATTTTACTCGGAACCTTACACGGTATCGTTGTGACAATCTTAGGATTGGCATTTGCGCCATTTTATCTGCAAATGTTTACAGGAAGTCAAACTGTACTGAGGTGGGGAACACAATATGCACAGATTATATTTGCTATGTCGACGGTTTTGATTGTCAGTGTGACCTTTGAAAAAGTCTTTCAGGCAGTCGGTAAGATGGTGCCGACGATGGCGGGAATGATGGCAGGTTGTGTGGCAAATATTATTTTAGATCCGCTTCTTATTTTTGGAATTGGAGTTTTTCCGAAAATGGGGGTACGCGGCGCCGCTGTGGCGACAACGTTGGGATGGGTTGTAACGCTTGTCTTTTATCTGGTATACTATTTTACAGGAAAGATAGCACTTCGTATTCGATTTCGGGATATGAGGCCGACGAGAGAAATCTGTGCAAAAATGTATCAGGTTGGAGTTCCGGCAGCTTTGAATATGGCATTGCCATCCTTTTTGATATCGGCATTAAATGGAATTTTGTCTGTTTACTCGCAGATGTATGTGGTCATTCTGGGGATTTATTATAAATTACAGAGTTTCATTTATCTGCCGGCGAATGGAATCATACAGGGGATGCGCCCGTTGATCAGTTATAATTACGGAGCCAGAGAACATGAACGTGTACAAAAGATTTTTAGGATTTGCCTGAAATTGATTGCGGGAATGATGTGCATTGGTATGGCCTTATGTATCTTTTTTCCAGAAAATCTAATGGAAATGTTCACGGGCAATGGAGTGACAATAGAAAAAGGAGTGGTGGCGCTTCGAATGATCAGCTTTGGTTTTATAGCCTCCTCGATATCAGTTGTCTGTGCGGGAGCGCTAGAAGCTCTTGGCAAAGGGCTGGAATCACTCTGTATTTCTCTACTGCGTTATCTGGTCGTTATTTTGCCGTCCGCTTTTATCTTAAGTAGAGTTTTTAGAGAAAACGGAGTTTGGGGCTCCTTCATTATTACAGAGATTGTGGCGGCTTTTGTGGCAGCCGTGATCTGGAAAAAAGTGAAGAAAAAGAATGAGTTAGAGAGCCAAATGGAGGATTGACAATGAAGAGAAATGTATTGATCACAGGAGCTTCTCACGGAATTGGAAAAAGAACGGCTTTTCGATTTGCCAGTGCAGGTGATTCTTTGATACTCAATTGTGCACATTCTAAAGAAGAATTGCTGCAATTGCAAAAAGAATTGCAGGAAGAATTTTCCATAAAGTGCCTTGTGAGTATCGGCGATGTCAGTTCCCCGGATTTCGTAACACAAATGTTTTGGGAGGCGAAAAAACAGCTTGGCGGTGTCGATATTCTGATAAACAATGCAGGAATCTCTCACATTGGACTTCTCAGTGAAATGAGCAATGAGGAGTGGGAACGTGTGATGGCTGTAAATTTGAACTCGGTTTTTTACTGCTGTCGAGAGGCGATTCCTCATATGCTCAGAAAAAAATCTGGTAAGATTATTAATGTTTCGTCTGTTTGGGGAACTGTCGGAGCCTCCATGGAGGTGGCCTATTCGGCCTCCAAAGGAGGCATCCACGCATTTACAAAAGCGCTCGCAAAAGAACTTGCTCCAAGTAATATTCAAGTCAATGCGCTTGCATTTGGTGTAATGGATACACGTATGAATGATTGTTTTTCGCCGGAAGAACGCCAGGCTCTGGAGGAGGAAATTCCGATGGGACGTTTCGGTATGGTGCAGGAAGCGGGAGAAGCGATTTATCAACTTTCGATTGCGCCTGCTTATCTGACTGGACAGGTCATTTCAGTAGATGGAGGGTGGTGCTAGCAGGGATAGGTGAAAAATAGAAATAGTATCGTCTGGACATAAAATTCAATAAATTTCAAAATAATTCTGAATATTACTTGAGGTAAAACGAAAATGTGATATAATAAGTCTTAGCTAAAAGAACATAATGATATGTTTGATGAATGGCAAGCAGTGATCAGGAATCTTCGAATTCGCAGTCATTGCAGATATAAAATAGTAAGGGGGTTGGGTAATATGCGTATTACAATCACAGGAAGAAATCTTGAAGTAACCGACGGATTAAGATCGGCAGTTGAGGACAAGTTATCAAAACTTGAAAAATATTTTACTTCCGATACCGATGTTTTTGTAACCCTGAGTGTAGAGAAAGAGAGACAGAAAATTGAGGTCACGATTCCGGTAAAAGGAAATATTATCCGTTCTGAACAGGTCAGCAGCGATATGTATGTGTCGATTGATCTGGTGGAGGAAGTGATTGAGCGCCAGTTAAAAAAATATAAGAACAAGCTGGTCTCCAAAAAGCAGAATACGGAGAGTTTCCGCAAGGAATTTATTGAGAGAGAAGTGGAGGCGGATGACGAGATTCAGATTATCCGTACAAAGCGTTTTGGAATGAAGCCAATGTATCCAGAAGATGCCTGCGTACAGATGGAATTGTTGGGACATAACTTTTTTGTATTCCGAAATGCGGAGACAGAAGAGGTCAATGTGGTCTATAAGAGAAAAGGAAATACTTATGGATTGATTGAGCCGGAGTGTTAAGAAGCGAATAAAAGTGAATGTTAAGTGCGGTCTGTTGTGCCAAAAAACGTGGCGACAGACCGCGTTTTTATGTTGCAGACGAGAATATACTTTATGGCGTTCGTTTTTCTCGCGGCAAAAAGTGCTTTTTAAACAGCAAATTCTGTTATATGAAAGCAGATTACTTGTCATAGCTGATGAAATGATTTACTATAAATACAATACATAGGTATTGGGAATCGTTAGTGACCAAAGCAGGAGGGAATTATGGATATTGTTGTTTTAGCGGGAGGACTCAGCACAGAACGGGATGTATCGTTTGTAACGGGAAATATGGTGTGTTCTGCGTTGAAGGAAAATGGACACAGAGTTATTTTTTTGGATGTATTTATGGGGTATAGCGACAAAAAAGAAGATGTGAGTAATATTTTTGAGAGAGCAGAGGAGGTCAGCATCCATATTGGAGAGATTTCGTCGAAAGCTCCAGATTTGGCATCGATAAAAGCGGCGAGGGCGGATCAATCCGAGAACTTCTTTGGACCGAATGTCATTGAAATCTGTCAGATGGCAGATATCGTATTTATGGCACTCCACGGAGAAAATGGAGAGAATGGAAAAGTGCAGGCGGCATTCGATTTATTTGGTATAAAATATACAGGCACAGGCTATCTTGGCAGTGCTTTGGCGATGGACAAAAATATTGCGAAGCAGTTTTTTATCTCGAATCAGATTCCCACACCGCAGGGGATTTTGATGGAGAGAGAAGGACAGATTACAGATTTTAATCAGACTAAGCTTGCTCTTCCTTGTGTGGTGAAACCATGCTGTGGCGGTTCAAGTATCGGTGTGTCGATTGTGTACACGAAAGAAGAATATGAGCAGGCATTAGCAGAAGCATTTCGCTGGGAAGAAAAGATTTTGATCGAGGAATTTATAAGCGGAAGAGAATTTTCTGTCGGTGTGTTGGAGGGAAAAGCCCTTCCAGTCATTGAAATTGCACCGGTAGAAGGATTTTACGACTATAAAAATAAATATAAAGCGGGAAGTGCAGTGGAGACTTGTCCTGCGGATTTGCCAGAAGAAATTTCGGAGCAGATGCAAGAGTATGCGGTAAAAGTGACGGAGATTCTCGGGTTGGGTACTTATGCGAGAATGGACTTTCTTTTAAATGAAAATTGGGAGATCTATTGTCTGGAGGCGAATACATTACCGGGCATGACACCGACGAGTCTTTTGCCACAGGAAGCACAGGCGGTCGGCATTGGATTCGGAGAACTCTGTGAAAGACTGATCCAAAGTTCTCTGGAAAAATATAAAAGCAGGAGTTGATAAAATGAAAAATCTGACATTGAAAAAAATAGCGGAAGTCTGTCGTGGAAGCTATTTTGGGAGCGAAGAAGAGATGGAAAGTGAAGTGACCAATGTGGTTATTGACAGCCGCAAAATGGAAAAAGGAAATCTTTTCGTCGCGATCAAAGGAGAGCGTGTAGACGGACATTCATTTGTCAATTCCGTTTTTTTACAGGGAGCATCGGCCGTTTTATCGGAACAGAAATTAGAGGAGGCGAAAGGTCCCTATATTTTGGTGGAATCGACAAAACAGGCGTTAAAAGATCTGGCAACATTTTATAGGGAAACACTGGATATTCAGGTGGTGGGAATTACCGGAAGTGTGGGAAAGACCAGCACGAAAGAGATGATCGCCTCTGTCTTGGAGGGAAAATATCGTGTTCTAAAGACTGCGGAGAATTTTAACAACGAGATTGGGCTTCCCCTGACTATTTTTCGTCTGAGAGAAGAGGATGAGATTGCGGTATTAGAGATGGGGATCTCAGATTTTGGTGAGATGCATCGCCTGGCGCAAATTGCAAAACCCGATATCTGTGTGATTACAAATATCGGGCAATGTCATCTGGAAAATCTGGGCGATAGAGATGGCGTGTTAAAGGCTAAGACAGAGATTTTTGACCATTTGCGTGAAAATGGAATCGCGGTCCTAAACGGCGAGGACGAAAAACTTGTGACGGTTGCAAATATCCAGGGAAGAAAACCGTTTTTTTATGGAAAGGGTGAAAGAAATCGAACTGGGGAAAAGAATTTTATCTATGCTTCTGAAATAAAAGATTTGGGAATGGAAGGAATCGAAGCGCTGTTACATTTTCCAGATGGGGAGAAAAAAGTTTACATACCGATTCCGGGAGAGCATAATGTTTTAAATGCCCTTGCAGGTGCATGTGTCGGAATGCAACTGGGATTGACAGAGGAAGAAATCTGTCGGGGCATTGAAAATGCCAGGACAATAGATGGACGAACGAATCTGATTCATACGGAAAAGGGAATCGTAATCGACGACTGCTACAATGCGAATCCAGTGTCCATGAGGGCAGCTTTAGATGTTTTGTCAAAAGCAAAAGGACGGACGCTTGCCGTTTTGGGAGATATGGGAGAGCTTGGCAGAGATGAAAAAAAGCTCCACTATGAGTTGGGAGCTTATGCGGCAAAAAAACAGATTGATGTTTTATTTTGTTGCGGAGAACTCTCGAAAGAGTTGCAAAGAGGGGCGTTAGAGGCCAAAGAGAACATAGAAGTCTTCTATTTTGCGACAAAAGAGGATTTGATCAAAGCACTTGAAAACTACCGCGAAACGGGGGACACGATTCTAGTAAAAGCTTCCCATTTTATGGAGTTTTCAAAAATTGTTCGTTTTCTGCAAGCATCTGTTCAATGATATGTTTTGTGTGATCGCCAAGATGTTTTTTCTCTTCATCATCCAATTCTTCTGGGAGAATCGGTTCGCCATATTGAAGGATTACAGGTGCCTTTTTGATAAAAGGAAGATGATTCTCAAAGATAGAACAGGAATTTGTGATTGCAATTGGAACGATTGGGCATCCGGTCTTGGAAGAAAGTTTAAAACTTCCATCTTTAAAAGGGAGCAATTCCTGTGGGTGCTCATTTCTTGTGCCTTCTGGAAAAATGCAGACAGAGATCCCATGTCTAATCAAATCAATTCCCTTTAGGATTGTCTTTAATCCCTCTTTCGTATCGGCGCGGTTTAAAAACAGGCAGTGAAGCCGTTTCATCCAGATGGAGAGAATCGGTATCTTTTTAAAAAAGTCTTTGGAAATATATCCAGTCAGTCCTGGGCAACGGGAGTAAGTAACTAGAATATCAAAATAACTCTGGTGATTAGCGATATAGAGTACCGCCCGGTTCTTAGGTATCTTTTCTTCTCCAATCACGGTGATTTTTGTTCCGGAGAGGAAAAGAATTACTTTAAATGCCCATTGGACAATTCGAAGGCTGGCAAGATCTGCCGCCGCCTTGTTTTTCTTTTCCCAGATCCACAAAAAAAACAGAACGGGAAGTCCCAATATAAGAAATAAGAGTAAAAATGAAAATACCAATATTAGTCGGATCATATAGTTACCTCTAAAAATTCTTTGTTTTTCAATATTATACAAATATGAAGGAACAATTACAATAATAAATGCATATTATTTCTATAGAATAAACGAAAGTGCGAAAGGAGCCGTATGGGGAAACGAAAAAAAATGGTCCTTTTGGGAATTTTCTTCATGCTTTTTTGTATTTTAAGTTGTGGATGCGGAATTGAAGAAAAAGAGGATAAAAAATTAAAGGACATGGATTTTACCATTGTTTCTGATAAAGAGATACCAGATGAATTGCAAAAAATCATAGGTGAGAAAAAAGAAGGTCAAATGAAACTTACCTACCTGACGGACAAAAATTTATACATAATTCGCGGCTATGGAGAACAAAAAACTGGAGGGTATAGCATACAGGTGAAAGATCTATATTTGACAGAAAACGCAGTTTATCTAAAGACGGAACTAATCGGGCCGGGAGAAAATGATGCGACAGAGGAAGCGAAAAGTTACCCATATATAGTAATAAAAACGGAAAAAACAGAAGATGTTGTAATTTTTGAGTGAAAAATATATAAAATTAGACCTTGCAAAAAGTTTATTGCTGTGATAGACTGAAATGTACACAATTGTTTTGTTGTGGGTTAGGAGGAAGAATATGCAACAGCGGGATTTAAACAGAGTCAGAGCTTCAGTTTCTTCACAGTGTGGGAGCAAGGTAAAGATACAGCTTGATAGGGGAAGGAATAAGATTGATATTCAGGAGGGAATCATTCAGGATGCATATCCAAGTGTATTTACGATCCTGGTGGATGACAAGAAAGACGAGAATCCTCCACAGTTGTTGTCTTTTAGCTACACAGACATCATTACGAGAGATATTCGCATGAAATTATGCTAAAACCGTATAAAACTTCTTTGCCTGGAATAGAATTTAGAAAGTCCAGAGCAAAGGAGTTTTTTTATGGAATTAAAGAAGAAATACATACATATGAGTCATGAAAAAGGACGGGCGATGAGTCAAATTACCCTCGATGATGACTATAATGTCCCAGAAAGCAAATCGGATATCATGCGGATTATAACGGTAAAAGGAGAGATTCATTTAGAAGAGACGAAAGCTGAGAGTGATAGAGTACAGCTGAAAGGGAATCTGGGGTTTCAAGTGCTTTATCGGAGTGATAGAGAGGGAAATGGAATGTCGTATTTAGAAGGAAGTATTCCATTTTCGGAGACACTGAATCTGGATGGAGCAGAGGAATTCGATCCTGTTAAAGTAAAATGGGAGATTGAAGATCTCAATATAGGCATTATCAATTCTAGAAAACTGAGTATCCGTTCTCTGGTAGTATTTACAGCAACGATCGATGAGATCAAAGATGAAGAGATCAGCTGTGCCATGGAACAGGAAGAAGACTATGAGGTTCGCAAAGAAAATGTGGATGCATTGCAGCTTGTAGCGGCAAAAAAGGATACTTGTCGACTAAAAAATGAGGTTATTCTTCCGTCAAACAAGCCGAATATTCAGGAATTGCTTTGGAAAAATGTACAATTGCGCGGTCTGGATACCAGAATTATGGAGGACACAATTCAGTTTACAGGAGAACTTTTACTCTATATTCTCTATAAAGGAAATGAGGAAGAAGAACGCCTCCAGTGGTTTGAGACAACAGTTCCGTTACAAGGAGAAGTGGATTGTAGTGGCTGTCGGGAAAATCTAGTCTCCTATGTGGGAGTAGATGATGTCTCATTTGAGGTAGAGGTCCGACCAGATTACGATGGAGAAGAGCGTATGCTAACCGTAGATGCGGTGGCGGAACTGGATATCAAGCTCTGGGAGGAAGAGAGTTTTGAGATGCTCTGTGATGTCTATTCGCTGAAAGAAGAAATTGAGCCTGCTTTTGAGAATATTGTGTTCGAAAGGCTTTTGATGAAAAACAATGCGAAATGCCGTGCTTCTGAGCGCCTTCAGTTAGAAGAAAATCAGGAAAATATTTTACAGGTTTGCTGTGCAGAGGGTAGTGTGCAGATTGACACGCATGAGATTTCGGGAAACGGGGTCTATGTCGAGGGAACGGTTGCAGTAGAGCTGCTCTATATCACAACCGATGATGAGATGCCGATTGGTTCTTTAAAAGGATTCTTACCATTTCATCAGACGATTGAAGTGCCGGGAATGGAAGAAGATGGCCGGTATGAATTAGAAAGTGGATTGGACCAACTCACCACAATCTTGATTGATAATACACAGGTAGAGATC
Organism: Lachnospiraceae bacterium; assembly: GCA_022790905.1. GTDB lineage: Bacteria > Bacillota > Clostridia > Lachnospirales > Lachnospiraceae > Maccoyibacter. Next base: position 8,367 of record JAAVYC010000179.1, read on the forward strand.
AAAGCAGTGATCAATTTGAATCTGATCGCATTTTCTACAAAAAAGAGGAAAAAATTGCAGGAAGTGATAGAAAAAGAAACAGATTATGAGAATCTGCAAAAAATTCCAGGACTGGTCGGATATATTGTCAAAGAGGGAGATGAGATCTGGAACATTGCAAAAGAAAATCATACAACTGTACAAGAGATCATGGCGACAAACGAACTCACCAGCGATCAGGTGAAAAAGGGAGATAAATTGTTGATTGTAAAATCGATGGGAGCATAATGTTAAAAAGTTGTGAATAAATCTGAATCGGTTGAAAATCAATTTTTAGAATGATATACTGAGACTAGCTCAACGGTGTTGATAAAGACCTGTTGAGCTATGAACACGATAAGGAATACAGGAAGCGGATAAGGGAGAATACGGATGAAAAAATGGCATAGAGGAATACGAGGAGTATTCGTAGCGGCACTTGTGGCGACGCTTACAGTTGGAAGTTCGGACATTGTCCATGCGACTTCATCTGCAAAAAATAAAAAGTCGGAAGCGGAAAAGAATCTAAATAATGTAAATAATAAGATTGACAATCTGGAAAATCAAAAAGAGAAACTTCAAGGGGAGATTGATTCTACGAATGAAGAGTTGGTCAATCTCTTAGTTGACGTTGGCATCTTAGAAGATGAGATTGATCAAAATCAAAAGAGATTAGATCAAGTGACGAAAGACTTAAAAAAGGCTCAGAAGAATGAGAAAAAGCAGTATAAAATGATGAAAAAACGTATCAAATTCATGTATGAGAATGGAGATACGGCATTGCTTTCTTCTGTCTTAGAGTCGCAGAGCATGGCAGATTTATTAAATCGAGTGGAATATGTGAATGAAGTATATGGACATGACAGAGATCTGCTGGACGATTATGAGAAGACTAGAAAGCAGGTTGAAGATTTAAAGGCGCAGGCAGAGGACGAGAAAAAAGAATTGGCGACTGCAAAGGAGACGTTAGATCAGCAGAAGAAACAGTTAGAGTCGACCATGGCGACACTCAAAAAGAAACAGTCAAATGCGGATTCACAGATTGCCAATGCAAAAAGCCTTGCCAGTGAATATAAAAAGACGATTTCAGAGCAGAATCGTATTATTCAGGAGGCAGAGGCGAATGCACAGCGCGCCGCTGCCAACAGAGCGAGTGCGGGAAATGGTTCCGGCGGAAGTTCAGGAGGCAGTTCCGGTGGGAATTCCAGCGGCAATTCGGGAGGAAGTTCCTCAGGGGGCGGCGGCAGTGCACCAACCGGAAATCTGAATCCTCCGAAAACAACTGGTATCAGTGGTTCAGATGTGGTAAGTTACGCTATGCAGTTTGTGGGAAAACCTTATGTATGGGGTGGAAAGGATCCGAATACTGGTGCGGATTGTAGTGGTTTCACCAGTTATGTCTACGCGCATTTTGGAGTCAATATCCCGAGTTATTCAGGGGCGCAGAGGAGTTGTGGTCAGGAGGTCAGCTATTCCAATGCACAGCCTGGGGATTTGATTTGCTATGCTGGTCATGTAGCAATTTACATGGGAAATGGACAAATTGTTCACGCAAAAGGCACAGCATATGGAATCGTGGCACATGATAATGCGACTTATAAGACGATTATTTCGGTGAGACGATTATTGTAGAGAGATCAATACATAGAAGGAAAAATGGGACAAGAAATGGGGAATGTCAGTTCATGGCATTCCCCATTCCAGTCGTCTGCAAAAGAATCACGCCTTGTAAGTAAAAATTTAGAGTGATATAATAAAAATCAGAAAGAAAAAGTAGGGAGGAAAGAAGCATGCAAATGGAACAGTTACAAAAAGATATGATTGCAGCAATGAAGGCCAAAGATAAACCGAGAAAAGAGGCGATATCTTCGTTGGTTTCCGCTGTAAAAAAAGTGGCAATTGATGAGGGATGTCGGGATGATATAAAAGAAGAACTCGTGGATCGTGTGATTTTAAAAGAGTTAAAGACAGCAAAGGAACAGGTAGATACTTGCCCGCAGGAAAGAGAAGATTTAAGGGCGGAATATGAATTTCGCTATAAAGTGATTGAAGAATATGCACCGTCATTGATGGGAGAAGAAGAGATTCGCGCATTTGTCATGGAAAAATTTGGAGATATTGTGGAATCTAAAAATAAAGGCATGATTATGAAAAATGTGATGCCCGAGCTAAAAGGCAAAGCGGATGGAAAACTGATCAATCAGGTTGTAGCGAAACTTTGTCAATAAGAGGACAAAAGGATGAAAAAGCAGATTTTTGTAATATTGGGACTTTTCATTGTTTCAGCAGTTTTGATCTTTGTTGCAGCGTCTTATGGGGAAAAAAGTCAATTTGAATATTTAGAACATTTGAAAGATACGCTGTTTACCTTAGATGAAAAAGAGTATTCTTTGGGGGAAATATCCTATTATATCGTCCGAGAGGAATATCGAATTGAAGAGCAGGCGAAAATCTATGATGCTCATGATACGAATAAATATTGGGCGATCCATACCAATGGTGAGTTTGTTCGACTGAATGGAAAAAATAGCGCGTTAGATGCAGCAGTTCACGATATGCTGCTGTATTCGGAGGCGGAAAAAAAAGGAATTAAATTAGACAAAGAAGAAGAACAATATGCAAAAAATTCTGCATCGGATCTCTGTTATGATTTGAGTGAGGAACAAAAAGAAAGAGCGGGGCTAACAGATGAAATTATTTATGATTTGACAAAACGTGCCGCTTTAGCTGAGAAATACCAGGGAATTTTGGCGAAAAAAAATAAGCGCAATTTTGGTGCTTACGATTATAATGGAACTGCATATGAGAAAATGTTAGAAAAACATGAGCTTTTTATAGAAGAAAAACTCTGGGAGAACATTCCGTTTGGGAATGTGGCATTCAATCATAGATTTGAGGAATGAAAGGATGAAAAATTGAAAATTGGAAGAAATGAGCCCTGCTGGTGTGGTAGTGGAAAAAAATATAAGATGTGCCATCAAAAGTTTGATGAAAAAATAGAACAATTGAAAAGCAGGGGATATAAAGTTCCTCCGCGTAATATTATTAAAACGGAGGAACAGATAGAAGGGATGAAAAAAAGTGCGGCGATCAATATCGCCGTATTGGATCACGTTACAGATTGTATTAAAGAAGGGATGACAACCGAAGAAATCGATCAAATTGTTTATGAGAAAACGACTGCGATGGGCGGCATACCGGCAACACTCAACTATCAGGGATTTCCAAAGAGTGTTTGTACGTCTATCAATGAACAGGTTTGCCATGGAATTCCCTCGGAAGCGGATATATTAAAAGAAGGGGATATCGTCAATGTAGATTGTTCCACCATTTTAAACGGCTATTTTTCGGATTCATCTAGAATGTTTTGTATTGGAGAAATTTCAGAAGAGAAGAGACGGCTTGTAAATATCACAAGGGAGTGTGTTAAAAAGGGATTAGAACAGGTAAAACCTTGGGGATTTTTGGGAGATATGGGTCAGGCGGTACATGATTACGCCTATGCAAATGGTTATACGGTAGTTCGTGAAATTGGGGGACATGGGATTGGATTAGAATTTCATGAGGAACCTTGGGTAGGATATAATTCTGAAGCTGGAACAGAGATGGTGATGGCGCCTGGTATGACATTTACAATTGAGCCGATGGTCAATATGGGAAAAGCGGAGATCTATGTCGATGATAAAAATGATTGGACCGTGTATACACAGGATGGGAAACCGAGTGCCCAGTGGGAGGTTATGGTACTGGTGACAGAAGATGGATATGAAATTTTATCCTATTGACAGATTGCTTTAAAAGATTGAATTTACATAACGAAAAGCAGATGGAAGAGAAGAACACCTTTGAAAAAATTTATGAGGTAGTAAAAAAGATTCCGCGGGGGAAAGTGGCAACTTATGGGCAGGTTGCAGCATTGGCGGGGAATAAGCGCTGGGCACGTGTGGTCGGATATGCGCTTCACGTAAATCCAAGTGAAAAGGAGATTCCCTGCTACCGCGTTGTCACAAAAGATGGAGCAGTCTCGAAAGCTTTTGTATTTGGCGGAAAAAACCGACAGATAGAATTACTAAAAGCCGATGGGATTGAATTTAAAGATGACCATGTCATCATGGAAAAATATCAGTGGGAGACGCCTTTTGCGGATTTTGGATAAAATAGAGAAGAGAGATATGCTGACAAGAGGAGTACAGAGATGAAAAGAGGAAGGGGACTGGCAGCAATTGTCCTGATCCTTGCGCTTGCAGGGGTACTTTATGCCTGCCAGCGAATCAAGGGAACAGAAGAGCAAAAAGAGACAGAAACTGCGATAGAAGATTCCAACATAGAATTAGAAAAAGAGTTGGGAAAAGAGGAGGAAGAGCCGAAACCGGAAGATGTAATTTTTTCCTATTTACAGGGAATAAAGTCATATGAAAAAGGAAAAGAGTGGTCTGGACCGTGGTGTTATGAGGAGGCTGGCGGACAACAGTTCAGTCAATTTGGCTGTGGACTGTGCAGTATGGCGAATATATACAGCAGTCTGAGTGGAAAAGAATGTACACCGTTGGAAATGTATGAGCACGCGCAGGAGGTATCTGTCTATAATCCCAAAAGGGGAGTAGGTGCCATTGGATGGGATGCGATACGGGTTACGTTACAAAAGACTGGATTTGAATGTGAGTTGGGAAGAAAGCCTTTGAGCTATGAGGAATTTCAAAAACTTGCGAGAGAAAATCAGTGCTTGTTAGTATTAGTGAGCAGTGATAATGACGATACCTATTGGCAGGATACGCCAGGACATTATGTGACACTGTGGTTATATCAATCGGATCGTGATAAAGTCTTTTTGGCGGATTCTAGCAGATCTTCGAGAAATCGAAAATGGATCCCGCTGCGTTATGTTTATGATGCATTAAAGACTTCAAGTCCGCAGCAATATCTGGCGGTGTCATATTATGACGTCTCAAAAGATGGATGGGTAAGGTAAACGGCAGTACAAGAGGTGTAAATATTTGAAAGGAAAGTGGATGGAACCGGGATAAAAGAAAATGGAAGAGAGGTATGAAATTCATATGGGAAGAGAAGGAATCAGAAGGTACTTTATTAGGATTTCACCGTTCATGCTCTGCATTATTTTTTTTATCATTTTGATCGTTACAGTGAGAAGAAATATAATATTGAATCACAAATTGGACGAGATAGAAAATAAAAAAATTGAGATCGATACTGTAAAAGAAGAGATGAAACAAATTTCTAAATATTGTTCCTATGAATTTTACTATACCTCTATTATGCATTTTTCAGATAAAAACCAATTTATGGGTATTGATATTCCACTGACGCAAAATAGTTTTATTGCCACAATCGACGGAAAAATGAATATTGGGATCGATGGGGAGAAAGTGGAATTTTCTGCGAAAAAGAGTGCAGATAGAAAGGTAACAGTTGTCAATATCGTGGTTCCCCATTCAGAAATTTTAGATAATTATACCATTTCAGAGACATTGAAAATTTATGATCAAAAAAATAATATTTTTAATCCATTAAAACCGGAAGAATTTAATTCGCTGCGCGAAGCTGCCGAAAAGCAGAAAGAAAAGGAAGTATTAAACGGCGATATTTTGAAAAAATCAGACGAATCTATGCGGTATCTTTTGAGATCGCATTTTCGAGCGACGTATGGAAAACAAGTCAAAATTAATTATCAATATAGGGAAGAAGAGAAAGAATATGATAAACGTAAGCAATGACATGTATAAAAAGTCCAGTCTTATACAGATGAATATTGCCAGAGATTTTTATCTGATGCATCCGGGGGATCGGGTTCCCACCATTTTGGAATACACGGAAAAATTTTCAGTTTCAAGAGGTATTGTTCAGAATGCGATCCGACAATTAGAGGAAGATGGCTGTATTGAAATTGAGAAAAGAGGGGTGAAAGGGACTTTTTTACGGCAAATAGACAGTAAGAAGCTCTGTACTCATACTGGCTGGGGTTCCTTAATTGGAACGATGCCACTGCCTTTGAGTATTGACTTGACAAGTCTTGCGACAGCCTTAGGAGAGCAGTTAGAGAATGCAGCATTTCCATTTTCGTTTGCTTATATTACTGGATCAGAGAGGCGGATGCGTGCATTGGAACAGATGATGTATGACTTTATCGTTGTCACCCGTTCTACGGCTTTAAAATATCTGGAAAATTTTGATTTTGTCAGGGAGTGTATTACGCTGTATCACTGTTCTTATGCATCGGACTTTGTCGTTTATTTTGTAGACCCGTCCAAACATGAGATTGAGAACGGCATGCGCGTTGCGGTGGATAGGACATGCAGAGATCAATGGGAGCTGACACAGCGTTTGTGCAGTGGGAAACAGGTAGAATATATTTCTTTTCCGTATATTTCATTCGAGGATCTGGTCAGAAAAAAAGTTGCGGACTGTGTGATCTATCGTTTTTTAGATAATACAGAGCGGAAAGATTCGGATTTGTGGAAAATGGGGCTGCATGCGGAACCGATTCAGGGGATAGAGCCTTTTTATAATGAGGATGCGAAAATTCCAGTTGTATTGGTTCATAAAGAAAATTATAACATAGATCGGCTTTTACAAAAATATATTGATCCAGTTCAGTCTGGAAGTATTCAGCAGGCAGTGTGCTCAGGTGAAAAAGCATATAAGCTGTATTAAATAATAGACAATTTTCAATGTTGGAATTTGTGAAAGATAGATAAAAAAGAAAGAGGTAATGAAAAAAGATTGACAATAATGACATATGAATATATATTTAGTTCATAAAGTACAAAAAAATGTACTTTTTATATAAGATGTGAAGAGGAAGGCACGAGATCTTTGATATTTGAAATCATTCACGAAGTACAAAATTTTTTTAACATAAAGTACAAAAAAATGTACTTTCAAAGGAAGATTCAAAAATGTATGTGTCAGAAATGCAGAGTTAATTTTAAGAAGTGAAGACATTGGGGATTAGGCAGCTAAAAGATTTTTTGAAAGGAGAAAAGGGAATGAAAAACTATATTTTAGTAATTGATGAGGGAACTACGGGAGTACGTGCATTACTTTTTGACAGAGCTATGAAAATTGTGGCTTCGGAATATCAGAATTTGCAGCTTTATTATCCAGGACCTGAACAGGTGGAAATGGATGCAAAAGAAGTGTTTAACGCAACCGTGGCGGTTTGCCGTAAGGTGGTTGGGAACCATGGAATCTCTGCAGAGGAGATTGAATGTGTGGGAACTACATATCAGAGAGCGACTTGGTTATTCTGGGATAAGACGACTGGAGAACCGCTTCGAAATGCAGTCACATGGCAGGATGGCAGGGGAATCCATCACAAGCAAAAACTCGTGGAAGATAAGGATTTTGACAAGAAGTTCCCAGGGCTTGCCCCGTATTTGCCGGGTAACTGGATTATGATGAACTTATACGGAGTGGAAGAAGACGAACCGGAATTTAAAAAGGCAATTGCGGGAGAGAATGTTTTGTTCGGATGTATGGAGTCCTACATTGGATGGCGTCTCACGAACGGTGCAGTACATGCCACAACGCGAAGCTCTGCCGGCTCTACTGGCGTCTATGTGGCAGCGGAAGACAGATGGAATACGGAAGCGCTTGAATTCTTTGGCGTGCGCAAAGAAATATTGCCAGAGCTTCGTGAGGAGTCCGGAGAGTTCGGAATGATGTCAGCAGATATCCTTGGTATAGAGCTTCCGATTTACAGTTCTTTTGCAGATCAGCAGTCAGCGATGTTTGCTCAGAATTGTCATAAAGCAGATACGGGAAAATGTACACTTGGAACGGGTGCATTTATGGACTTTAACATTGGCGATGTATTTGGAGAGGTTCCGGGCACCTATACGGCAATCACATGGCAGATAAACGGAAAGAAAAACTATCTGGTAGAGGGACTGAGCAACACTGCGGGCGCATGTCTGGAGTGGGCAAAGGATCAGTTTAAATTATTTGAAAAATTTGAGGATATGGAAGAGATGGCGACATCTGTAGAGGACAATGGTGGTGTATATTTTATTCCAGCATTGGCAGGAATTATGGATGATTCCTCTGCAAAGGGGGCATATCTTGGAATCCGGCCGCATGTAACAAATCAGCATATGATGCGGGCAACCTTAGAAGGTGTTGCGTTTGGAGCTCTCTTATTGATGGAGACGATCGCAAAACACGGAAAAGGATTAAAGGAGATTAGCATTTCCGGAGGTGTGGCAAAAAGTAGTCTGGTTGCACAGATTTTAGCAAATGTTACCGATGCGAAGATTGTTCGACCAAAATCTGTTGAAGCGACAGCGCTTGGAGCAGCAGAGGCAGCCGCAATCCGCGCCGGATGGATGACAATGGAAGATGTAAAAGATTATCTCGATATTGACAAAGTGTATGAACCAGACAAGAATGCGGCAGCTTATAAGAAAACTTTTGAGAATTGGAAAAAAGCTGCAGAGCGTACATTGAAATGGGATATTTAAGAACGAAGTAGAAAGAGGCAGAGACGATGAGAGAAGCAATTGCAAACCAGGTAAAAGAAGCGTTTCCAGAGATTTTTACGGAAATTTCAGTGGACGAAAGAAAGATTGTGACCCTTCGTGGAGAATGTCGGTCTTGGGGAGAATTGGTGGAAATAGGCCACTATGTTGCACATATGGATGGTGTCAAAAATGTGGTGAACGAAATGACCGTGACTGGAATGGAAATTCCCCGTAAGGATTACGCGCCATTTCTTGAGGCGGGAAAGAAAAAAGGAGTCATTGACAAAAAGGATGTGGTAATCATAGGCGCTGGTGTCAGCGGATGTGGAATTGCCAGAGAACTTTCTAAATACCATCTTTCGATTGCAGTGGTGGAGATGAGCGATGATGTTTGTACCGGCGCTTCCAAAGCCAATAACGGAGATATTCATCCGGGCCATTCGGTAAAACCGGGAACACTGAAGGCAAAGCTAAATGTGCAGGGAAATCGGATGTATGATAAATGGGCAGAGGAATTGAATTTCCGGCTAGATCGCTGCGGCGCCATGGGAGCGATTTGCGATCAGAAGATGATGCCGGCACTAGAGCAGGCGTACCAGGCGGCAATTATAAATGGTGTGGACGGCGTAGAGCTGGTAGACGGTCCGCGGGCAATGGAATTGGTGCCGGAGTTAAGGGAGTATGACGGAGAGATAACCGCGGCTATTTGGCTTCCTTCTATGGCGGTGGTAGAACCTTATGAAGTGGTTGTAGCTTTGGCAGAAAATGCGGCGAACAACGGTGTCACGTTCCTATTTAATACAACGGCGGCGGATGTCCTTACCGAAAATGGACAGGTGAAAGGCGTAGTGACTTCACGGGGAATCATAGAGGCGGATTACGTGATCAATTGTGCCGGAGTCTATGCAGATGAGATTTCTGCGATGGCAGGAGATAAATCTTATACGATCCATGCGAGGAAGGGAACAATCGCTATTTTGGATAAAAATCAAAAACCGGCATTTGCTTCACTCACATCTGTCTTAACCGGAGCAGAAGTGCAAAATAGTTCCAGAAAAAATAAAGAATCCAAAGGAGGCGGTACGTGCCGTACACCAGAGTGGAATATCCTCTTAGGACCATCTGCAACAGAGGTTCCGGATAAAGAGGATAATACCACAACACCGGAAGATGTGGACTATGCTATGGCGACCAATTTGAATGAGAAAGTGGGAAAAGGAGATATCATCCGTATTTTTGCAGGAGTTCGGCCAGCAGATTACAAGGAGGATTTTATTATTGAAATGTCACCGGTCACCCATGGATTTATCAATGTAGGAGGAATCCAGTCTCCAGGATTGGCATCAGCTCCGGCGATTGCACAAATGGTGGAGGAAATTCTTCTTGAGGATTGTAAAACGTGTCAGATTCCAGTCACAGAGAAATCAGATTATAATCCGATCAATCCAAAGAAAGTGGAATTTCGTCATATGACAAGGGGAGAGCAGGATGCCCTGATTCAGAAAGATCCCCGTTATGGAAGGATTATTTGTCGATGTGAGAGCATTACAGAAGGAGAAATTCTAGATGCAATCCATTCGCCTTTAGTCCCAGGTTCTATCGATGCGATTAAACGCAGAACCAGAGCTGGAATGGGACGATGCCAGGGCGGATTCTGCCAGCCGAGAGTGTTGGAGATTCTCGCTAGGGAACTTGGAAAAGATAAAACAGAGATTTATCAGAAAGATGGGGACAGTCAAATCCTCTACGAAAACAATAGGCGTGTGGCACTGGGAGGGAAAGAATCATGAAAAAAAGTATGGCAGATATAGTGGTCATCGGAGGTGGACCAGCTGGAATGGCCGCTGCGCTAGAGGCAAAGCGGCAGGGAGCTGAACATGTGATGGTCATCGAGCGTGATGTAGAGCCAGGCGGAATCCTTCAGCAGTGTATTCATGATGGATTTGGACTGCAGCGCTTTCAAAAACGTATGTCTGGAACAGAATATGCTCAGATGTTCATTGATGAGATCGCTAAGACAGATATCGAGATTCTTACGGATACGATGGTACTAGAAGTGACCCCTGAAAAAAAGATCTATGCATGCAACAGCCTCGATGGAATGTTGGAGATTTTTGCGAAAGCAGTGATCCTGGCGATGGGCTGTAGAGAGCGGACTGCAAGCCAGGTGTTGTTATATGGATATCGTCCGGCGGGTGTTATGACAGCTGGTGCAGTACAGCGGTATATCAATCTGGAGGGCTACTTGCCTGGAAAAAAAGCAGTGATTTTAGGTTCTGGCGATATCGGGTTGATTATGGCTAGGAGAATGACATTAGAACATATTGAAGTAAAAGGCGTCTATGAAGTTATGCAAAATCCTGGCGGTCTGACTAGAAATATTGTACAATGTTTAAATGATTATGGAATTCCGTTACATCTGTCCACAAGTGTAACGAAGATACATGGGAAGAAACGCTTAAAGGGCGTGACAGTGGCAAAGTTGGATGAAGATCGTCAAGTAATTCCAGGAACGGAGGAATATATTTCCTGTGACCTTTTAGTGCTTGCCGTAGGACTCATTCCCGAAAATGAATTGTCTATCCAGGCAGGAATCGAGATGGATCCGCGGACTAGAGGGCCTGTCTTGGATAACCATTTCATGACGAATGTGCCGGGAATTTTCGCGGCAGGAAATGTAGCGGTGGTATTTGATTTAGTAGATTATGTATCCCAGTCTGGGGAAATTGCAGCGCGGGGCGCTGTGAACTATATCAAGAACGGACAGAAGGCAGAGGTATCCTATGAACCTACGGTTCC
>JAAVYC010000180.1 GCA_022790905.1 Lachnospiraceae bacterium
GGTGGCAGTTTTTTATAGTAGGAAACTTACCTGGATGTCCTGCGATTAAAAAATATTGCGAGTCCGTTTTTTGGGACACCTAATTCGATACAATGTAGTCAATAGAAATGCAGAATAGAATGTGAATCAGAACGGAAAGGAGAATTTTTATGAAAGGCTACTTTGTACATGACGGATATATGGGATATGTGAATGGAACGTATATGCTTTTTGCCGATGAAAAGGATTATCAGGATTACATTTCAGAACAGGAGGGAATTTAGATGGGAGAAGGTAGAATTATAGCTGTGGATTTTGACGGAACACTTTGTATGGATTCTTATCCGGGGATTGGAATACCTAATATGCCTCTGATTGAAATGTTAAAAAGTCTGCAAAAAGAAGAGTGCAAAATCATTCTTTGGACTTGCCGTTGTGGAAAAAGATTGGAGGAAGCAGTCAGATGGTGTCAGACGTTTGGACTCGTTTTTGATAAAATCAACGAGAATACAGATGAGATTCTTGAGGAATATGGGAGTGACTCTAGAAAAATATATGCAGATGTTTATATTGACGATAAAGCATGTTTTCCATGGGAAGAAATGGGGGTGATACGAGGGGAAACACATTGAACACAAAAGCGTCATGATATTTTAGTTGACAGCAATCTACATAATTCCCTATAATAAAGTTGGTTTAATTAGCAAGGCCTGTCTGGCCAAATGAGATTAAAAATGAAAAAATTGGTCAGAAAAATTTAAAAATAAGAGTTTAATATTCTAATGGAGGCATATATTTATGAAGAAGAAATGGTTAGGATTTGGACTGGCTTTATTCGTAGGGACGATGATCGCAGGATCAAATATCGGTACAATAGATGTGCTAGCGACCTCAACTTCCAATCCATCGGGCAATACAACCGGGACGACAGGCGGAACAAATAATCAACCTGGAGGAACAGCACCAAGAAGCACAGCATCTTCTGTAGAAAATAATGCGAGATTCACGGTGGATGGAACGGAACGGGTAGTGACAGAGAATCTGAATCCGAACAAATATCCGAAAGATTTTACGGAGACACAAGTAGAGTGTAAAGGAAAAAAATATAAAGGTTTGAAATATACCAAGGCAGACCTTCAGATGATCTGTCTGCTGAATCAAAAAAACGGGACAGCTGCCTATTACATTTACCAGGACTCAGATCAGAGTGTCTATCCGTTTATCAGAATTGAAAATGGGAATGACTATATTATTGCTATGCCGCCATTTATGATGGGGGAAACGCAGGTTCCGTCTGGGTATACACAGACAGAGCTGGAATTTGAAAAGGGAAGCGCACAGGTTTATCAGACAGGAGACGGTACGGATTCTTATTTAATTTATGCCATGAATCAAGAGGGAAATAAAGAATGGTATGAATATAATTCCAGCGAAAAAAAATATCAACCATATCAGACAGAGAGTACAGGAGAGGAAAGCGAACAGATTACAGAGGAGCCACAGGAAGAAGAGAATCAGGTTTCGAATGCCGATAAAAAATATCAGGAGTTGGAGAAAAAATATAAGAGTATGAAATCAAAATACCGCTTAATGATCGCTGTTTTCATTGTGATCATAGCGCTTTTTGCAATCATATTGGTCAATACGCTGATCAAAAGACCTGGAAATTTTCGCAGGGACAAGTATGAATTTGATGATGAGGCATACGATGATGAAGATGATCTTTATGGCGAATATGAAGATGATGAGATAAAAGAGATGGATGAAAGACCCAAAGGTTCGATGCCAGAAACATTTGATGAGGAAATAGAAGGGTTTTTAGAAGAGGAGCCAGTGAAAAAGGCAGTGTCAAGAAAAGCTGCGAAAAAAGCGAAAGAAAAAACAATACGACAGGAGTCCATTTCAGAAGAGCCAATTCGAGAAAAAGAAGAGCATTACGAAAAGGATATAGAAGTATTAGATTTAAACGATTTATAAAAGAAAGGCATTATTATGCAAAAACCATATACAGATAAGGCAAAAAAGGCCTTAGAGTTAGCAGGGAAAACATCAAAACTACTTCAGCAAAGTTATGTTGGAACGGAGCATTTGTTAGTCGGGCTCTTAAAAGAAAAAAATGGAGTAGCAGCGAAGGTCTTGATGGCTCTTGGAGTAAACGAAGAAAAAATTCTGGATCTGATTGAACATCTCATTGCGCCTTCTGGTGATGTCCTGCTTATGGAGGGAGACGGATATTCTCCTAAAACGGCAAAAGTCCTTGAAAATGCCAGAAATGAGGCAGAGCGTTTTAAAAGTGAAGAAATTGGGACAGAGCATTTGTTGTTTGCTCTGATTAAGGAATCAGACTGCGCAGCAGTACGTCTTTTAAATACACTGGGAATTAATCTTCAAAAGTTGTATTTGGAGACGTTAGTTGCAATGGGAGAGGATACGGCTCTCTATAAAGAGGATTTCCAAAACGGGAAACCGGTGAGGAAAAAGAATCTGGAGTCGACGCCGACACTCAACCAATATTCGAGAGATCTGACGAAATTAGCAAGAGAGGGAGAACTCGATCCAATCATCGGAAGAGAGGAAGAAATTCAACGCTTGATTCAAATTCTGAGTCGTCGTGGAAAGAATAACCCGTGCTTGATCGGAGAACCTGGAGTGGGAAAGACAGCCGTTGTGGAAGGGCTTGCACAAAATATTGTGACGGGAATTGTTCCGGACAGCGTTTGTAATAAGCGTGTTGTAACCTTAGATTTATCAGGCATTGTAGCCGGTTCAAAATACCGGGGAGAATTTGAAGAACGGATTAAAAAGGTTCTCGCGGAAGTGCGAAAAGCAGGAAATATTCTGCTTTTTATCGATGAATTGCACACGATTATCGGAGCAGGAGGGGCGGAAGGTGCCATCGATGCCTCGAATATTTTGAAGCCTTCTTTAGCGCGAGGAGAGATACAATTGATCGGCGCCACTACCATTGAGGAATATCGGAAATATATCGAAAAAGATGCGGCATTAGAGAGAAGATTTCAGCCGGTTACAGTGGAGGAGCCAGATGAGAAAAAATCGGTAGAGATTTTAGAAGGACTGCGTCCGCAATATGAGGCGCATCACCGAGTCCATATTACAGATGAAGGGATTAAAGCGGCAGTGCAGATGTCGAATCGTTATATCAACGACAGAAACCTTCCGGATAAAGCAATTGATTTGATGGATGAGGCATCGTCAAAAGTACGTCTGGGTGGTTTTAAGACGCCAAGCCAGATCAAAGAGATTGAACAGCGCTTGCGTGAGTTGGATGTACTTTTGGAACAGGAGCTCAAAGAGCAAAGGTTTTCAGAGGCAAAGGCCGTGCGTGTAGAAAAAGAAGAACTGATAAAAAGGCATGAAAAATTGCGGAAAAAATATCAAAAAGATATTGAAAAAAGAGAGCTTTTAGTGGGAGAGAATGAAATTGCAGAAGTTGTCTCGTCCTGGACGAAAATTCCTGTGAAAAAGTTGACTGCGGATGAGGGCGCAAAACTGGCAAAATTGGAGCGGACTCTTCACAGACGTGTGATCGGACAGGAAGAAGCAGTCAGTGCAGTTGCCAAAGCTGTTCGCAGAGGAAGAGTGGGACTAAAAGATCCGAATCGTCCAATTGGTTCTTTCTTGTTTTTAGGACCTACCGGAGTCGGAAAGACAGAGATATCAAAGGCACTTGCGGAGGCTGTGTTTGGGGATGAACAGGCAATGATCCGCGTGGACATGTCGGAGTATATGGAAAAGCACAGCGTTTCAAAAATGGTGGGTTCTCCTCCAGGATATGTCGGCTATGATGAGGGGGGACAGCTGAGTGAAAAAGTCCGTAGAAATCCTTATTCTGTAATTTTATTTGATGAAATCGAAAAAGCACATCCAGATGTCTTTAATATTCTGCTTCAGGTATTAGACGATGGTCATATTAC
>JAAVYC010000181.1 GCA_022790905.1 Lachnospiraceae bacterium
CATTATCGTGGGAGGAATTAAAAAAATTTCAAAAGTTTCTTCGGTTATTGTTCCGTTTATGGCGATTTTTTATGTGATAGCAGGTTTGATTGTGATTATCATGAATATACAAAATGTACCGTCTGGCCTTGCTATGATTTTTAAAATGGCATTTCAACTCGATGCAGTAGGGGGAGGACTCTGCGGCACCATTACAGCATCTATGATGAATGCTATGCGTTTTGGTGTGGCAAGAGGAGTTTTTTCCAATGAAGCGGGAATGGGTTCGGCGGCTATTACAGCGGCAGCGGCGACAACGGATCATCCTGTGCGACAGGGATATATTAATATGACAGGAACCTTTTGGGACACGATCGTGGTTTGCACGATTACAGGACTTTGCATTGCGAGCAGCGGTGTACTCGGGGCGACAGATCCATCTTTTGTCTCAGCAGCGAATCCGCAGGGATATGTCACGGGAGCGGATTTGACGATTTTGGCGTTTCAATCTGTTCTAGGTCCAATCGGAGCAGTGCTAGTGACGGTTGGGATTGTGCTCTTTGCTTTTTCTACAATTCTCGGTTGGGAGTATCACGGAGAAAAGGCATTTGAATATTTGTTGAAGACGCCAAAATATAATATGATTTATCGTATATTCTTTTCCGTGATTGCATATGTTGGAGCAACGACTACTTTAGAGATAGTCTGGAACTTTTCTGATATAGCGAATGCACTAATGGCGATACCGAATTTAATCTGCCTGCTTGCCTTAAGTGGTGAGATTGCAAGGGATGTAAAAGCTTTTCAGGTAGTGCTTGAAGTGGAAAAAAAGTGAGATAAATTCAGTATTTATGGATATCTAGAAAATAGTGCATAAAAAAAAGTCGATTTGCAGGAATCCTTGTTGGAAATTGCCAGAAATAATGAAAACATATTGCAAAAGCGGCATGAATTGGCTATATTATATAAAAGCGTAGGACGTGTTTAAGAGCACGTAAATGAGTAACTCAAGGAAATATATAAGGAAGTGGAGTAGGAAATGAGTAAAAAGGAGATAGTTGTTTCTGATGTGGCAAGAGGGCATGATAATCCAATAGCTGAACTGGTTCAAGTAGCTTGCAGATTTGAGAGTGAGATTATATTGGAGAGTAATAACCGTAAGATAAATGCGAAAAGCATTATGGGAATTATGGCATTTAATCCTTCCGATGGAATGAAAATTAACATTATGGCTGATGGCGCCGACGAAGCGGAGGCACTAAGCGCAATGGAAAAATTTTTGGTATGTGAATAGGAGGAACATATGAACGAAAAGGCAGGAAGTAAACCAGAGACGACACCGGTTATAAGCACAACAGAGATAAAGGCAGAGGAAGTAAAGACAGCCGAAGCAAAGCCGGCAGTTAGTGTACAGGCCTCGGTTGTAAAACCAGTTGATACGAAGGTAACAGAAGAAAAGCCTGCAACAGTAGAAGCATCAGTGAAGAAGGAACCAGTAAAGGCAAGTACAACAAAGAAAGAGACACCTAAGAAAAAAGCAGGACGTAAACCGGCTGCAAAGAAACAGGAAAATTCAACAGAAGTATTTGTGGAATTTTATGGACAACAATCTTCTGTTGAGGAGATAAAAAAGAGAGTTACAGATCTTTTTGTAGGGGAAGGTCATAGGGCTTCTACTATTAAATCCTTAAAGCTTTATTTGAAACCAGAAGATTCTTCGGCATATTATGTGATTAATGATAAATTTGCTGGAAGAGTTGACTTATTCTAAGCCTTAAAAATAGACAAGATTATAAATGATAAAAAAAGGATACCGCAACTTAGATGCGGTATCCTTTTTTGGAAGATTCAATTGATTTTAATATTGACCTGATTGATATCTTTTTAGCAAATGATGAATTCTATCAGAAGGATTTAACAGATCACTGATCGTAGTGTCATGGTTTAATGTGTCGATGATATAGGCGATATATTTGCTCATGTCACAGTTGATGTAATATGGTTTTGAGAGGAGTTCTGGTGTCTGGTAAGTGAGATTTGTCGTGAGTATACGATAGATAATACCGTCGTTGAATGCCTGGTCAAACTTTTCTAAACCGTTCGTGAAAAGTCCAAAAGTTACCACGATAAAGATACGGTTTGCTTTGCGTTTTTTTAATTCCACAGCGACATCAATCACACTTTCTCCCGAAGAGATCATATCGTCGATGATAATGATATCTTTTCCCTCTACAGAGGAACCTAGGAATTCGTGTGCGACAATTGGATTACGACCATTTACAATTTTGCTGTAGTCTCGGCGTTTATAGAACATACCCATGTCCAGACCAAGGATATTAGCAAGGTATACAGCACGATTGGTGCCGCCTTCATCTGGGCTTACGATCATCATATGATCGGAGTCGATGAGTAAATCTTTTACATTTTTACAGATACCCTTGATGAATTGATAAGCAGGGCGTATTGTTTCAAATCCTTTTAGAGGAATGGAATTTTGAACTCTTGGATCGTGGGCATCGAAAGTGATGATGTTGTCTACCCCCATGGCGGTGAGCTCCTGCAGTGCGATGGCACAGTCGAGAGATTCTCTAGAACTTCTTTTGTGCTGGCGACTTTCATATAAAAATGGCATAATTACAGTAATTCGACGTGCTTTTCCACCGACGGCTGCAATGACACGTTTCAAATCTTGGAAGTGGTCGTCGGGGGACATGCGGTTGGTATGTCCACATAGTGAGTAAGTCAGACTATAGTTTGTGACGTCCACCATAATGAAAAGGTCGTGGCCGCGAACGGATTCTTTGATAATTCCTTTCGCTTCTCCAGAGCCAAATCTCGGAGTATATGCTTTCATAAGGTAGGAATCGCGTTGGTATCCGTTGAATGCGAGGTTATCTTTATGTGTGTCATGTCGTGAGGCACGCCATTTTACCAGATATTGGTCAACTTTGTTTCCGAGTTCCGAGCAGCTGTCTAGTGCAATGAGACCGAGACTGCCAGCTGGGATAGTTTCCAAATTTCTTTCATCATTCGCCATGATTGAGTCCTCCATATTGTTCTCTTGTAAAATAGATAAAATTGCCAGATAGTAAAAAAATTATATCAGACAAAAAGTTCTATTGCAATTTCTTTTTGATACGGATATCATCCCCAAATAATTTAATTATAGTATAGTTAGAGGAAATTCGAGAAAAAGTTCTTTCTGAATAGAGATCGGCCAACTGATTTAAACCAAGATTGGTAGATATGATGGTCGATCGCTTTCTCAAAATACGTTCATTTAAACATAAAAATAATTGGGAGACTGTAAAGGAGTTTGACATTTCCGTTCCGAGATCGTCGATAATTAAAAGGTCACAGTCGAAGATGTTCTGATAAGGTTCTTTCATATCGCGATCTCTCTCAAAAACGTTTTTCTCAAAAATATGAAAAAGTTCAAAAGACGTAACATAAATTACGGAATGGCCGCGATCTAAAAGTTCTTTAGCAATGCAGTTGGAAAGAAAGGTTTTGCCAACTCCGGTATCCCCGTAAAAAAAGAGATTGGAAAATTCTTCGTTAAAGTTCTGAATAAAACGTTGACATTCTGCTACCGCATTTTCTGCTGTCTGAAGTGCGGAGAGATTCGTCGCAGGATTGATCTGTTCGTTAGAATAATAAGAAAAAGAAAAAGTGGAGAAATTTTCTTTTTCCAAAATACTTTTTAGATTGGACTGTGTGTAAACGAGATCAATTGCGGCTTGTTTAAAGCAGTGACAGCGCTCGTTGCCGATATATCCTGTATCTTGACAGTCAGGGCAAGTGTAAATCGGTTCTAGATAGTTGAGAGAGTAGCCTGAGGAGACGATTAGCTCGGATTTTTGTTTTTGTAAATGTCTGAGTTGCTTTTGCAAATTGGCAAAAGCGTTGTCGTCCCCAGATAACATCTGTTTTGCACAGGAGACAGATACGGAAGAGATTTTCTGATCCAGCTCGTTTAACTGTGGAATCTCGGCATAGAGTTCTCCGGATCTTTCTTCTTGCCTGCGGCGATTTTGAGTCTGCCGTTCACTGTAACCGCGCATGATCTCATCATATTGAGCATTTGTCAAAGCCATAATTTCTCCTTACTTATTGAATAGAACGATTTAAAAGCTGTCGTTCCAATTGATCATAATTATAATTTCTCTGCGAAAAGTTATTGAATTTATTGCCATTGGATTTTGGGGCAGCCGGGTGCTTTTTCATCTTCTTATTTTTATAAGCGGCATCTAGAGTTGCGATATCTTCCAGATGGTGAATTTTATGATCCTTCCAACTGTGTAAAATCGTATCAGTATATTCGAAACTCGGTTGATGAATCGCCTGTATAGTACGTTTGCATGCCTCGGTAATGATGTCGAGAGAAAATCCATACTCTTTCATCCACTTTTCAATAAAATCCATCTCATAGGGAACCAGATTACGGTTGTTGATACCAAGAGATTTGATAACGGCATAATATGCCTGGTTGTGGACATTAGAAGTCTGTTTTGCCTGCTCTGCGGTCTTAATATTCATTTCGGCCCAAGAGAGGGCGACTTTATCCATGTAACGTGTGGCAGAATGTCCTTTTTCTACACAGAATTCGATGAGATATTCGATTAATTCGGAAGAAAATTTCAGTGTATCATACCAGTATAGAATGGTTTGAACATCTGTTGTTGTAAGAGGATGGCACATATATTTCTCTGCGACAAAAAATAAAGTGCGAACTTCTTCGTTACTGCGGAAATGATCAATCTCGTTAGCAGAGTATTCCCGACGTGCTGCGGACTTTTTATCAGAGATTTCGGAAGATGTCTGACATTCCTTTTTGGGTTTCGCAATATTGTGGGTAAAAGGCTGCGGAGTCGGGGAATCCAGAAAGTTAATGCTTGACAACTCGTCTTTTTCATCGTATTCAAGATGAAGCAAATTCATCTTTTCCCAATATTTTAATGCCCGTTTAATATCCTTTTCTGTGTGTTCAAATTTATCCGCCATTTTGGAAATAGATAATTCACTCTTGTTTCCGGTGATGCACCGAAGCAAGTAGAGATAAATTTTAACATATTCCCCGCTTGCCTGAACCATATAGCGGTCAATAAAAACGTTTGGAACACAAGTGGCAGTGACAGGGCTGTCTGTATGTAATGTAATATTTGCCATAAAAATTCCTCTTTGATCTCTTTTTAATCCGAAACGATATTTTGTAACTGCTGTGCATTATAGCATAGTTTTTAAAGATTGAGAAGTAAAATATTTGCGCGAAATCCTTTATTTATCGGGAGTTTCGTAATGTGGACAAGGTGGATAATTTGATATAAAACAATTATGGTAACTTTAATGAATCAGTTTTTTCTTTAAAAATCAAGCAGACTGAAAAAATAGAAAAGTTTTATGTAAATTAAGAAAATCCACATGGAGAAATGAAAAGAAAACGAAGTTCCCATGTGGATAAAGTGGATAACTAAATGCCGAGTAAATGTTCGCCTACGTTTACAATATCTCCAGCGCCCATAGTTATCAACAAGTCGTTGTTTACACATTTTTTTAATAAAAAGTTTTCGATCTCATCAAAAGAGTGAAAGTAATAAGCCGTACAGTCCTTTTTCTCGAGCAGATTTAAGATATCTCGGGAACTGATACCCAATGTATCGGTTTCTCTTGCGGCATAGATATCGGCGAGAACAACCACATCAGCGAGCGAGAGCGCATCGGCAAATTCTTGTAGAAAAGCTTTTGTCCGAGTATAGGTATGTGGCTGGAAAACACAGATAATCCGATTGTGTGGATAGTTTTTTGCTGCGTTTAGAGTCGCACGTATTTCAGTCGGATGGTGTGCGTAGTCATCAATAACGGTGGTGCCTCCCAACGTCCCCTTTTTTTCAAAACGACGTTTGGTTCCATGAAAAGTCATAAGTCCTTCTATGATAGAGGAAACAGAGATATTCATCTCACGGGCGAGCGCTGCTGAAGCAAGTGCGTTTAGGACGTTGTGTTCTCCCGGAATGGAGAGTGTCATAGTTCCCAGGGAAGTTCCTTTCTCATATAATTCAAAAG
>JAAVYC010000009.1 GCA_022790905.1 Lachnospiraceae bacterium
CGTTCTATGAAAAATATGGATACATGGAAATTTGCACATGTCTATTGTGGAAAACTTTGGTGGCGAATCGGTTGGGTGCTATTGCTGTTCTCTGTCTTAGTACAAATACTTTGCATTCACAGCTCTGAAAATATCATTGGAATTGTAGGAGGCATTCTCTGTACGATGCAGTGTATCTTATTGCTGGTTTCAGTTATTTTAACGGAAAAAGAATTGAAAAGAAGATATGGATAATGTTGATTTTTATAAGAGGGATTGTAAAATGAATGCAAATCAATTGAAAATGATCGCGATGGTTGCGATGACGATAGACCATTTGACAGCGGTCATATATCCTGGTTATCCGACTGATTGGTGGATCCTTTTACTGCATGTGATTGGAAGGCTAGCGGCTCCAATCTTTTGGTTTTTCATTGTAGAAGGGTACTATCACACACATAATTGGAAAAGATATGCGTTTAGACTCTTTATTTTTGCTGTCATTAGTCATTTTACATATAATTTTGCATTTGGAATCCCATTTATTCCGTTTCAGACATCCCTATTTAATCAGACGAGCGTGATCTGGTCTCTATTTGGGGGGCTTGCTCGCTCTGGCGATCAGCGATTGTTCAAAGTTCAAACAGTGGCAGAAAGTATGTATGATACTAGGTATAGCGGTACTTACATTTTGTTCCGATTGGAGCTGTATTGCTGTTATGGCAATATTATATCTAAGAGAGAATCGCGGTAATTTTAAAAAGCAGATGATGAGTATGATGTTTTGGGTTGCCATATATGCGATTGTATATATTATTTTTATAAATCCAATATATGGTATCCTACAGATGTTTGTGGCTCTTACAATTCCGCTGTTGAGATCGTATAACGGCGAGAGAGGAAATTGGAAAGGAATGAAATATCTGTTCTATTTATATTATCCTCTTCATTTGGTTTTATGCGGAATCATCCGTGTGATTTTGCATGGGAATGTGGGTGTGATGATTGGCGGCTGAGGGATTTGTTTGGAATATTTTTAAAAACGAAATAAACGTAAAAAGGATTGGAGAATGTAATTCCAATCCTTTTTTAATGCATCTTATCTTGAACTTTTTAGTCCTCCTGCAAATCATGCAGCTGATTCAATAAATCATTTTTGAGGTTATATAATTTTTTACTCAGATCCACGTAGATTTTGTGTGGATTGACAAAGCGTTTCGTTTCATCCCAGATGGTATCTTTTTCCTCTGCACAAATCTTTTGTATCTCCATGACGCTTGGAGATTGATAGATACAGTTACCGTTTTCAAAGATCGGAACGAGGAGTTCACGGAGTCTGTAGCTTCCGCCGGCAAGTCTTGTCTTTTTCCAAGGTTCATTTGGATCAAAAATCGTCATATCCTCTTCCGGATCAAAGGTTTCTCCTACGAGACAGATTAAATCGGCGCGCACTTTTCCAGTGTTTTTATCGTAAATACGGAAAATTGTTTTGTTTCCCGGATTGGTAACTTTCTCCGTATTTTCTGATAACTTGATTTTTGGAATAAAGGTTCCATTTTCATCCTGGATAGCTGCCAATTTGTAGACGCCTCCAAAGGCAGGGTTATCTTTTGCTGTGATCAGGTTGGTGCCGACTCCCCAGGAAGTAATCATAGCCCCCTGTAATTTTAAGCTTTCAATCAGATACTCGTCCAAATCATTAGAAGCGGAGATGACTGCGTCAGAGAATCCGGCTTCGTCTAACATCTGACGGACTTTTTTAGAGAGATAGGCGAGGTCTCCGCTGTCCATACGGATACCGTAATTAGTCAGAGGAATACCGGCATCTTTCATTTCCTGGAATACGCGAATTGCATTCGGGATTCCGGATTTTAGAGTATCATAAGTATCCACGAGTAAGATACAGGCGGATGGGTATAGTTCCGCATACTTTTTGAATGCCGTATACTCATCGGAAAAACTCATAATCCAGCTGTGCGCATGAGTTCCTTTTACAGGAACGTCAAACAGCTGACCTGCGAGCACATTAGAAGTTCCGGTACAGCCGCCGATGATGGCAGCTCTAGCACCATAAGTTCCGGCGTCCGGTCCCTGTGCACGGCGCAGACCGAATTCCATTACACTGTCGCCTTTTGCCGCATGGCAGACACGTGCGGCCTTAGTGGCAATCAGACATTGATGGTTCAAAATATTTAAAATAGCGGTTTCTATCAATTGAGCCTCCATAATCGGAGCGACTACTTTGATGATTGGTTCTCTTGGAAAGATGATCGTTCCCTCTGGAATGGCGTAAATGCTGCCGGAAAAATGGAAGGTGCTCAGATATTCTAAAAAGTCTTCGCCAAAGATATTCAGGCTTCTCAAGTAAGTGATATCGTCTTCACAGAAATGAAGATTTTCAATATAATCGATTACCTGGTCTAGTCCGGCACAGATGGCATAGCCGCCATCGCATGGGTTTGTGCGGTAAAAGGCATCGAATACGACCATTTCCTGGTTTTGAGTCTTAAAATATCCCTGCATCATGGTGATTTCATACAAGTCAGTCATAAGGGTCAGATTTAATGTGCTCATAATTATTTACATGAAAAAACATGTACTCCTCTCTTTTTTCTGCGGTTTTGACCGGTCATTAATTTAAAAAATTATATCACATTCTGCTTTTTTTACAAGGAAAAATAAGACCCGACCTATAGATTTTACAAAGAAATTAAGAAAAGTGACAAATATTGACATAAGTCATAGAAATAAGATAGAATGTAACAAGAATTTCTTAAAAATTCATTAAAATTTTATAAAGGAGGAGGGAAAACAATGGAAAAGAAAAGCAAAGGCGTTCCGTCGGCTGTGATTGTCATTTTGGCAGTTCTGATTATTGCAGGCATTGCAGCCTGCGTTATGTTGAAGCTCCAACAGGGCTCACCAAAACTGGAACAAACAAAAATGCAGGAGAAGAGTGACAATACAGAGTCGGAGACGACGCAGCCTGTATCGGAAGAAAAGACTTATACAGAGAGTATAGGCGGATTTACAGTCACGACTTCCGGTACTACGAGCAACAATGATGATTCGGCTGCAATGGCAGAGAATGGGGACTACCTATGTAGTTACAGTGCACAGCGGCAGATTACACAAGATGACATCAATACGTTAGAGGCAGGAACTTATACCGGTATTCCGCAAGGACGAACAATTGTTCAAATGGTGCTGAATGAGATGTATGCGCGCCATGGATATCAGTTCAGCGATGTGGGACTGCAGAATTACTTTAATCAAAAAACCTGGTATCAGGCGATTACAGAACGAGAGACCGATATGGATAAGATCTATTCAAATATGAGTGAGATAGAAAAGAACAATATTGAATTTCTATCAGCGCTGAGGAAGGAGTAAAGTATGTATTGTCAGAATTGTGGAACTTTGAATAATGATGATGCGGTATTCTGCGAAAAC
>JAAVYC010000010.1 GCA_022790905.1 Lachnospiraceae bacterium
ATGGATGAGATCGCTGAAAAGATTGATCCACACCGTCAGGCACATCTTTCCGGTATGCCAACTTCCTGTATTTACACAGTTGAAAAATTCTATTGGTTGAAGAAATTCCAGCCGGAAGTATACAACGCTACCAAATATTGTGCTACGCTCGATGCGTTTATCATGCATAAGTTCGGTTCTGATAATTTTGTAAACGAAGTTACGAATACCATGGTAAGTGGTATGATCGACGTAAATACATTTGACTGGTGTGATGAAATTCTGGATGCTCTGGAATTGGATAAATCGAAACTTCCTCCATTGGTTGATCCTAATACGGTTGTTGGTACAATCAAAGAAGATATCTCCAAACGTACAGGTTTGGCTGTAGGTACTTTAATCGTAGCAGGTTGTGGAGATCAGCAGGCTGCTGCTATGGGAGCAGGAGTGACAAAAGATGGATCTATGTCTTTGACACTTGGTACTGTTGGAGAACTTGTCGTTGGTCTTGCAGAGCCTGATTTTGTAAAATTGGAAGGTCTTATGATTCCGTCTACTGCAAATAAAGGTGTATTTGAAATCGAAGGAAATCAGATTTCTGGTGCTACTTGCTATCGTTGGTGTCGTGATACCATCTGCAACACAGAGGCAGCTTTAGCTGACGCTATGGGTATGGATGCCTTTGATTTGATGGGGAACTATATCCGCAAGTCGAAACCGGGCTGTAATGGTGTTATGTTCTATGCAGGTCTGTTTGGAACTGGATATCCGACTTGGAACCCGAAATGTACCGGTGTCTATGTGGGATTAAAATCTTCTAATACCCGTGCTGATATGGTTCGTGCCGTTATGGAAGGTATTACTTTTGAGTCTCGTTTTATCTATGAAGCGATCAAGGAAACTGGCGTGAATATGGAACATGAGATTGCTGTTACCGGAGGTGCTTTTAAATCTCCTGAATGGTGCCAGATTACTGCTGATATTATGAATTGTAAACTCAAACTGTTGAAGGTTTCAGATGCAGCGATTATCGGTGTAGCTATCCAGGCTGCTTATGCGGCAGGATTAGTGGGATCTCTTGCTGAAGGCGTAGAGAAGATGGTTTCTGTTGTTGGAACAGTAGAGCCAATTCCTGAGAATGTAGAGTACTACAACAAGTGTTTCCCTATTTATAAAGATATTTATTATGGTCTCAATGACCGTAAGGTCTTTGACCGTCTTGATGAAATTAGCTAATAAGAGTAGGTCAATATATATATAGCGGCGTGGGAGTGATGTCTCTTCCATGCCGCCAAAGGAGTAAAAATGAAGGATTTTGTAGAAATAAAGGATTTGGTAGGAGATATACATAAAGCGCATTCCTTTCCCTGTCCAGTGTGTGAACACGAGCATGCTTCGACAATAGGCGAAGCATTGATAGGCAACGGAGCGCTGGCAGGTCTTCCTGGTATGTTGGAAGGGCTTAAGCTCGGGAAAAAAGTTCTCGTGGTAACCGATGAGATCGTATATGGTTTGGTTGGTGAACGTGCAAAAGAACTCTGGGAGTCCGGAGGGCTGGAACTTTCCTGGCATGTATTTAAGACACCGATGCTGCCAAATGAACAGGCTATCGGTGAGGTGTTTGTGGAAGCTGCCTCTGCCCCTGACGTTTTTGTGTCTTTAGGCGGCGGTTCTGTATGTGACGTAACTCGCTATGTTGCGCATCGACTTGACATACCTCTTATTCCTGTTCCAACGGCAATTACGCACGATGGATTTTTTACAGATATGTCTCTATTGCTTTTAGGAGGAATGAAGACTACCGTGGTATGTGCCCCGCCTGCCGCTTTTTTGGCAGATATTGATATCATCTGCAAAGCTCCTGTACGGATGAATGCCGCAGGTCTTGGTGAGATGGCATCCAAGTTTACGGCACTTGCAGATTGGTATGCCGCTTCCCTTGTGAATGGAGATTGGTATTGTGATGCGGTATTCAATCTCATGATAGAAGCTATTGATCAGGCGTTTGCGGCTTCGGAAGGTATCGCCTCCGGAGATCCAGATGCACTTCTATCCCTTACAGATGCGCTGTATAAGAGTGCAGTGGATATGAGCTGGTACGGTTCTGCCCGTACAGGTGCCGGTGCCGAACATCATCTGACTCATTATTGGGTTATGCGTCATGCAGTACGAGGTGAAAAACCGAACATGCACGGTGCTGAAGTTGGAGTGGGAGCTGTATTGGTGCTGAATATGTGGCAGCGAATGCTTGCTATAGATGAGAATCATTTTGATATTGATAAAGCCTTAGATGCAATGCTGACGAAAGAGCAGTGGGAGGAACACGTCAAAAAAGGTTATGGTGACGCTGCTCCGGAAGCTTTCAAAGCACAGAAAAATAAGAGCTTTTCTAGGGAAGAGCGCCGTAAGGAGATAGAGCGGATTCTCAAGGCATTGCCGGCTCTTAGAGAAAAGTTTGCTTATCTTCCGAACTACAAAGAATTTGCTGTAAGGTTAAAGGAAGCAGGAGCTCCTTATGTACCTTCACAGTTGCATGTGACACGTGAGGAGATTATTGACAGTGTTCTCTATGCAAAAGAAGTTCGCAGTAAATATACTTCCCTGTGGATTGCTGACGCACTCGGTCTGCTTCCGGAACTTTCGGTTGCTTTAGCAGACGATGCCGAGGCGCTTGAAAAGGAACTGGCGGATTAGCTGTCCGTTCAATTATATATTTATTTCATTTTATAAGGAGGAAAAATAATGCCTAAACCAAAAAAACTTGCTGATCTTGATTTGTCGCCTAAGGGTATGGCGCAACTCATAGATTTTTCCGTCCTCAATTCCGACGCTTCTAAGGAAGATATCGATAGAGGTATCGATCTCTCCATTAAGTACGGTTTTAAGGGCTTTCACACGAACACATTCTGGTCTGAGTATGTAGCAGATCGTCTGGAAGGAACTGGAATTGAAGCTGCATATCCTGTATCATTCCCGTTTGGCTGTGTAACGACAGAACTTAAGGTTGCTGAAGCAATCGAGGGAAGCAAGAAGATGAGAGGTCGTCCTTGGGTCATCGATATGGTTGCAAATCATGGTATGTTGAAATCAGGCGAATATGATTATTATAAGAACGATATTGCAGAGGTTTGTAAAGTTGCTCACGATGGCGGTGCTCAGTGTAAAGCAATCCTCGAGGTTCAGCTTTTGACAGATGATCAGATCAAAGCTGCTGTTGAGCTTGCAAGCGAAGCTGGAGTTGATTTTGTGAAATCTTCGACAGGACGTCACGGCGGACCTTCTATGCATCAGGTAAAATTGATGTGTGATACCGCTCCTGAAAATGTAGAAGTTAAAGTTGCCGGAACAGGATCTTTCTGGACGCCTATGGTTGTTCTCGGATGTATGATGCTCGGCGTTACTCGTATCGGTACGCGGAATGGCCCTGCTATCGTTGACGACATGAACGATTTGGTAGTACCACTTCTCAATCTTTAATCTCGTAATGAATTGATGAAACGTATTTGGACTGCCTGAAACGTATTTTGTTCCAGGCAGATCCATGCATTAAGGAGGTAAAATGACTGACAAACTTATAAATGAAGAAATCTTGAATGAACTTCATTTGCCTCAACCATGTCAGTTGGGTATCATGGTGGATGATGTGGAAAAAGCAGCACCTGCATTCCTTCATTTTATTGGCCAAGACGGTTTTCGTGAGTACCGTATGCTCAATACAGAAGGCGCAGTTTTTCGCGGAAAGCCTGTTAATTTTATTATAAAGATAGCTAAATTATTTTGGCAGGAGCTGGAGCTCGAACTTATGCAGGTGATTGATTCACCGTTCCATGATGAATATTATAAAAAACATGGTCAGGGTTTGCATCATTTGGGATTTCGTGTTCCTGATGTCAAAGCCTATTATCCTGTCTTTGAGGAATTTGGTGCACCTTGTATCTGTTCAAGCCATTGGATCAATAAAGTAAACGGTCCTACGTGCTGTGCATATTTTGATACTACTGAAAAATTGGGATTTATTCTTGAACTGGTTGGTCCTTATGTGGAGTAATTCTAATTTTGAAACACATATACTTGTAGGGTATACAAAATATTTTTGAAATGATTGAGGCTATTCTAAAATAAATAGATGTAATACACTATGCCATATAAATATATATATTCAAAAATGAAGCCAGAGAAGAATTGGGCTTCATTTTTGAACGTATATAGAGAAGTTTTACAGATTTTCTAGAGAGTAAAGTGAAAAATACTGTGTGATTGACATGCGGATACTGTTTGGGTATAATCACAGCAGACGTAAAAATAAGAAAAAATAAATGGGAAAAGGGGTACTAAATGATGGGAGATTATATAATAAGTTGTTGCTCAACAGCTGATTTGTCGAAAGAGCGTTTTGTGAAAAGAAAGATCCAGTATGTATGTTTTCATTTCACGTTGGATGGGAAAGAATATTTGGATGATCTCGGTATCTCTATTTCTCCAGAAGAACTTTATCGGAGAATGCTGGATGGAGAGGAAGCTAAAACTTCACAGATTAGTGTAGGAGAGTATGAAGATTTTTTTGAAAAGAACTTAAAAGAGGGAAAGGATATTTTGCATGTAACGCTCTCAACAGGTATCTCAGGCACTTATAACTCTGCATGTGTTGCAAGAGATGAATTGTTAGAACGTTATCCCGACAGAAAGATTTATGTGGTGGATTCCCTTGGTGCATCCAGTGGATATGGACTGCTTATGGATACCCTCGCAGATATGCGAGATTCAGGATTGGGAATAGATGAGTTATATCAGTGGGTAGAGGAGAACAAGTTATATTTGCATCACTGGTTCTTTTCCACCGATTTAACTTTTTATATTAAGGGCGGACGAATTTCTAAAACGGCTGGCTTTATTGGTTCAGTTATGGGAATTTGTCCGTTTCTCAATGTAAACAGTGAGGGAAGATTGATTCTCAGAGAAAAAGTTCGTCCTAGAAAGAAGGTCATCAGAAAGATTGTGGAGAAAATGGAACAAAATGCCAGAGACGGTTTGGATTACTCCGAGAAATGTTTCATGTGTCATTCCCTATGTATGGAAGATGCCCAGGCGGTGGCTTCTCTTGTGGAAGAAAAATTTAAAAATTTAAATGGCAATGTAGAGATTTTTCCGATTGGGACTACAATAGGAAGTCATACGGGACCTGGAACGGTTGCCCTGTTTTTTTGGGGAGGGAAAAGAGAACAATAGGCCAGTAACGTCTGTTAGCAATTAATAAAATATTGACGATGGTGTGACCGCAGTAAGATTGAGGTTATAAAAAATGCTCTTTATGTTTTGACATAAAGGGCATTTCTTTGTAACGAATGGATCGTGTTTCAGGATGACAGGGATTGATTTGTTATTTGTTGCATTTGAAGTAAAAATTTTTCCGCTGCTTTTGGAAAAATTTGATATTTTTTCCAGATGATATGCATCCCTTCTGAGAGCTCTGGCTTGAGAGGACGAAAACAGAGGTTGCTATCCCCGCTGATATTGATAATTTTATCAAAACTTAAAGCGTATCCCATTCCCTCTTCCACCATGAGAGAACCGTTGAACAAAAGGTTGTATGTTCCGACAATATTCAGTTCATCACGATTTTTTCCAAGCCATTTCATCAGGGAAGATCTGCTAGACTGCTGACGAGAAGTAATAAGTGGTTGATTCCACAGGTCTTCTGGTGTAATAAATTCTTTTTTTGCCAAATCTGAGTCACGGCGCATTAAAACTCCCCAGATATCCTCATATGGTATTTTTAGCATATGATATTTTGTCGTATCGACTTCTCCAAATACCAATCCAAAATCAATCAATCCGCGGTCAAGATTTTCCAAAACGTTTACACTATCGCCGCTGATCGTATGAAGATGAATATCTGGAAAATCTTGTTGTAAAGTGTGGACAGCTTTTGCCAGAAAGCGTACACCAATGGTCTCACCAGCTCCAATCGTGATATCGCCGGCAATATAATCGTTGGATAACGTGATTTCATTTTCCGTCTTTCTTACCAATTCCATAATTTCTTCCGCCCTCTTGCGAAGAATCATCCCCTCATCGGTTAGAGTAATACGTCGATTGCTACGAACGATAAGTTGTTTTCCCAATTCCTCTTCCATTTCTCTTAACTGGCGTGAGAGTGTGGGTTGTGATAAATGAAGAGCCTTTGCTGCTCCAGAAATACTCTGTTCTCTTGTGACCGCAAGAAAATATTGTAAGACGCGCAATTCCATAAAATACCTCCTAGTTTATGGCAGTTTTGATTGCATTTTTGTGATTTTTGATCAGTGTAACATGTTTTGGATATACCTATCAAGTATGTTAAAATATCTAATATAAGTATTTGTTAAAGGAAAGAAGTTAAGAAATTGAAATTAGGAGGAATAGAGGCAATTTCGTTATAAAAATAACTTGACTTATGAATCTTACATATGTAATGTTTAAGTGGATACATCAAATGTTCTAATACAAATTTTTTTACCCATAAATCCTACAAATGTAATATTAAGAGCCATAAAAAGGAGATAGAGGATATGTTGTTCAAAAGAGGAGGGCTTTTGGCGATTAGTTTTATGTTGTTGTTTTGTGTTTCCGGGTGTAATAATTCATCCGAGGAAAAAACAAAGGTCACCAAAGCGATAGATGATGTGCAGGTCGTTCAAAAAAATGATAGAGAAATAACAGACATCTGTCTGGATCTTTATAGAAAAGCTGAAGAGGAAAAGAAAATAAGTGATTTGGAAACGATTCATGGCATTGTAAAACGATTTGGGGAAAAGGGATATCCGGCTGTTGACAGCAAAAATCAAATGGATATGGTCCAGGCAGAGCAAGTAATTCGATTTTGTGAAATGGTGGAAAAAAAGGAAGAAGCAGAAATAACTATTTTAGAAATAGATGATTTGGGCGGACTGATCAAATATGATTTACACACAAAAGACGGGAGTGTAAATGTAGTGCGAAACTATTATCAATATAAAAACGGAAAGATACGAAAAAAAGATGTGGGAAATTATGAAGCGGATGATTGGAAGTATACAAAAGAGGGGTATTTGATGTTTTCTGGAGTTTGGTTTTCCAAAGAACAATATATACTCACATTAAGCGAGACAGAAGAACATAAAGCATTTCGAGTGCAGCCGCTGGCTGAACGATACAGGGAGTTAAACCGGAAATATCTCATGCCAGTTGGCTACGAGCAAAATAATATGTTTCTTGTAGACTGGGATGAACATGAGTTTGGAGACTTAAATTTTTATGATATGTATGATATTTTTTATCCGAATATAAATGCAAAATCGGTTCCCTGTGATGTGGATGACGATCTGGGAGGTGGCACTGTCTATAACATATCAAGGGATGAATTTGAGCATGTCATTATGACCTATTTTAAGATAGACAGTGAGACATTACAGTCTAAAACAGTTTATGATTCAAAAAATTCGGCCTATGAATACAGACCAAGGGGATTTTATGAGGCTGAATACCCAGAATATCCGTATTCGGAAGTAGTAGGGGATAGAGAAAATGGTGATGGAACGATCGCTCTTACAGTACAGGTAGTATTTCCTTATGCGGGTGATTCTAAAGTATATACGCACGAGGTGGTGGTTCGTCCTTTTGAGGATGGAAGAGTGCAGTATGTATCGAATCGGGTGATTTCGTCGAAAGACAATCATAAAGGGACCTGGTATAAGCCCCGTTTGACAAAAGAAGGGTGGAGGGAAATCTATGAAAAAAGCTATTGAGGTGATCCTATGTATTTTTGGCGTGGCCATTGCGCTGATAGCGTTATTTTGGTTTAGCATTGTCTATGTGACAGATTATAAAAAGACAACCTGTGATAAATCTATTTCGTCGGATAAAAAATTTGAGTTGACACTGCAAGCTATCGGAGAGCCCGATTGGCCGTTTGGATCTGCCAGCGGGAGATTGCTTCTTGAGGAAGGAGAAAATAAAGTATCCCAAACAGATTTTGAATTGAGAAATGATGGCGGAATAATAAGCAGTCGTTGTTGGAAAGTCACATGGTATGAGGACTATGTGGAGGTTGTTCTCTCGGGGGAGGAACAAGAAGATGAATCTATATACCTATATTTTGATGGGAGGAGAGAGTATCAGTAGTGGAATCTTTTCCTTTTAATTCCAAATGTTCCTATCGGATAAAATAGACATGGTCAATGCCGCTGCATTACTTCCGGTAGCGTTTGTGTCAGCTCCGATATTTGTGGCAAAAAAATATGTATTATCTGCAGTTTCCACAAAACCGATAAACCACCCGCTTATATCTTGACCATTTACACGACCGGTTCCGGTCTTTCCATAGAAGGTTCCGGTATCGGAGGAGAGCAGATAGATGGCGTCTTTTACTGCATGGATATTCTCGGGAGCAAAGTCGAAATAATTCTGATACAATTTTGTTAAAAGTTCGACTTGTTCTATAGGAGAGATCTTCAAAGAAGATTCCAGCCAATAAGTGGAGAAGTCGCCATTTATCATTTCATTGCCATATCCAATTTCCCGCATGTAGTGACGAACAAGCGTGTTTCCGAGTCGCTCATCTATCGTTTGAAAATACCAGTTGACAGAAGAAGTCATTGCGGAGCGCAGATTTTGATCAGCGTTCCAGGCTTTGAATGGGTAGCTCTTTTTATTCCATGCGATATGGGAATTTTTCGGTGTGATGACG
>JAAVYC010000182.1 GCA_022790905.1 Lachnospiraceae bacterium
AAGTGCTCTATCCGGCAATGGAGGATTATGCCATTGACATTATAATGGGAAAAGGCGCCTCGGCGAGATCGATTCGCCTGGACTTACCCAAATTCACTCTGGTGGGAGCTACGACAAGAGCGGGCCTTCTCTCGGCACCGCTTAGGGATCGTTTTGGCGTCATCCATCATCTGGAATTTTATACACCGGAAGAATTGAAAGTGATTATTTTACATTCCGCTGAAAAACTCGGTGTTGAGATTGATCGTCTAGGGGCCTTGGAGTTGGCAAGACGTTCTCGCGGCACACCAAGACTTGCGAATCGCCTTTTAAAAAGAGTGCGGGATTTTGCAGAAGTCAAATACGATGGAAAGATTAATCAGGAAGTAGCTTCATTCGCGCTTGACTTGCTAGAAGTTGATAAGATGGGACTCGATATGAACGATCGAAATATCTTATATACAATTATGGAAAAATTTAACGGTGGACCGGTGGGACTTGACACATTAGCGGCAGCAATTGGAGAGGATTCAGGAACCATTGAAGATGTCTACGAACCGTATTTGGTCAAAAATGGTTTTGTCAACCGAACGCCAAAAGGAAGGGTAGCGACAGATTTGGCATATCGCCATTTTGGTATTGCGAAACCACAGTAAAACAAGTATAATGTACAATATATAGTAGTTTTATAAATAGAGTACATAGATATGGTCGATTGGAGAAAAAGATGCCGGCAAAGACGAATGCGGAAGTTGTCATTGGGGGAAAAGTCTATACACTGAGTGGGTTTGAGAGCGAAGAATATCTGCAGAAAGTGGGATCCTATATCAATGCCAAGATAACAGAGATAGAAGAGGTGGAAGCTTTCAAACATTTTGCCCCAGATATGAAAGCAATTTTAACAGAATTAAATATTGCCGATGATTATTTCAAGGCAAAGGCACAGGTAGAAAAATTAGAGTTGGATTTAGAGGAAAAAGAAAAGGAAATTTATCATCTCAAGCATGATTTGATTTCGAATCAGGTACAGAATGAGACAGACAGCCAACGTCTAGAGGAGTTGGAAGCGGAAAACAAAGAACTTTTACTCAACAAGGCGAGATTGGAGACGGCTTTGGAAGATTCACTTCTTGGAAAAGTGAAAACCATGAAAAAACCAGACGAAAAGGAAGAGAAAGGGGCAAAGGGACAGGGATAGACTGTCCTTTCTTTCATGAGAAGATATGAAGCATAGAAAACGATTAGAATTATTATCTCCGGCAGGAGATATTTCCATTTTAAGGGCAGTGATTCAAGCGGGTGCCGATGCGGTCTATATCGGAGGTCCGGCATTCGGAGCGAGAGCTTATGCCAATAACTTTTCTATTGAGGAGTTGTTAGAGGCGTTGGATTACGCACATTTTTATGATAAAAAGATCTATCTGACTCTCAACACTCTTTTGAAAGAAAATGAGATAGAAGAACAGCTCTATGATTATCTTTTGCCTTTTTACGAGCAGGGACTAGATGCCGTTATTGTACAGGATTTTGGCGTACTCACTTATGTCAAACAGTTTTTTCCGGAACTTGCGATTCACGCCAGCACACAGATGACGGTGACCGGAGCGGATGGAGCGGCATTTTTAAAAAATCTCGGAGTATCCCGCATTGTGACAGCTAGAGAATTGTCCTTTGCAGAAATTCGTCAAATCCGAGAAGAGACTACGGTCGAGATCGAAAGTTTTGTCCACGGCGCTCTCTGTTACTGCTATTCCGGGCAATGTCTTATGAGCAGTATGTTAGGCGGCAGAAGCGGAAACCGCGGGCGTTGCGCTCAGCCATGCCGGCTTCCCTACCAGGTATTAGATACAAATGGAAAGATATTGAACAGGGATGCTAATTATGTTCTAAGTCCCAAAGATCTCTCTACCATTTCTATGATTCCGGAACTTGCGAAATGCGGGATCAATTCTTTTAAAATAGAGGGGAGAATGAAACAAGTAGAATATGCGGCGGGTGTGACTTCGATTTACCGGAAATATGTGGATCTCTGTGAACGGCACGGAAGTGAAGCCTTTTCAGTTGAGAAAAGCGATGAGAAGCTGCTGTTTGATCTTGGAAACAGAAACGGTTTTACCAGGGGATATTATGAAAAACACAACGGAGCAGATCTGATTACATTTTGCCAGTCCAATCACACAAAAAGCAGTGAGGTATGTCTGATACAAGAAGAAGTGAAAGAAAAAAGCAAGAGAAAAATTAAGGGAATATTAAAGCTTTTTTTACAGAAAAATGCTACACTGACAGTAAAAATAGACGATATAGAGGTAACAGTCGAGGGAGAGATTGTCGACGCAGCACAAAAAAAACCTCTAGATCAAAAAAATGTCGCAGAAAAAATCAAAAAGACGGGAGATACCCTGTTTGTTTTTGAAGAGTTAAAAATCGAGATGGATGAGAATGTCTTCGTTCCGATTGGACAGCTCAACGCGCTCAGAAGACAGGCTCTTTGGAATCTGCAAGAGGAGTTGCTCAGATCTTATCGACGAAAGGCGTGGCATACTAAATCCGATATGAAGAGAGAGCATTTAGAAAATCGAAATCGTTTACAAAGAGAAGTCGTTTCAGATAGCGAGACATTTCTCAGCGTCTCATTGGAGAGGCCGGAGCTTTTAGATTTGGTGTGCAGTGAAAAGGCAGTAGGCAGAATTTATTTGGAGGCGGATGCATTTTTACAGGAGAATGACATACGATCTTTAAGGGAAATCTGTAAAGAAGTAAAAGCAAATCAAAAACAGGCTTATCTCGCATTGCCATTCATTTTTCGGGAGCACACAAAAAAGAGATATCAGGAGATCTATGAGGACCTATTGACGATAGATCTCGATGGTTTTCTTGTAAAAAACTATGAGGAACTCGGGTTTTTGAAAAGAAACGGCTATACGGGGAAGATTGTATCAGATCATAACCTGTATACTTATTCCAATCGAGCAAGACAGGCTTTTTTAGAGAGTGGCATCGAATTCGATACCATTCCGTTGGAATTGAATTTAAGAGAGCTCCATCATAGGGGCTGCTTTAGGAGTGAACTCTTTATTTACGGTTATCTTCCGCTGATGGTCACGGCGGGATGCCTCCACAAAAGCTTAGGCAGATGCGAAAAGAGGGAGGAACTCTATGGTCTGAAAGACCGGTATGATAAAGTCTTTCCGGTAAAAAATAATTGCCGGGAATGTTACAATATCATCTATAACAGCAGTCCGTTAGCGCTGTTTGGAATGGCGGAAGAGATAAAAAAATTACATCCGTTATCCTATAGAATTCATTTGTCAAAGGAGACGAGATCGGAAGCGGAGCAGGTGTTTGAATTTTTTCGAGAAACCTGGCTGCAGGCAAAAAAATGGGATAAAAATAGCATGAAAGATTACACGAATGGCCACATGAAGCGTGGTGTGGAATAGGAAATTATGGTTCATTTAATAATAGAAATCTCAAAATATTTAATCATATTATTATTTGCAGTTTACACGTATGAGTGTTTTTCTGTGTTCAAGAAACGCTCACTGGAACGGCAAAACAGAATTTTTGGGCGGCAGACGGCGATCATCTATATGATTCATCTAGATGCGATGCTGGTAATTTTTGCATCGACAAAAAATATAAAAGTGATCGGGCTCTATCTGATACAGTTGATTTTATTGATTATTATACAACTGTGTTACAAAACATTTTATCAAAAGGCCTCGAAATTGATTGTAAATAACATGTGTATGCTGTTGTCTGTCAGCTTTATTATTTTGACAAGACTGAATTTTGACAAAGCATTAAAACAGTGTGAATTGGCCGGAGTCGCGATTGGAATCACCCTTTTGATCCCATTTATCATTCACAAATTAAAATTCTTTTATAAATTAGCCTGGATTTATGCCGGAGTGGGATTGGCAATGTTGGGAATCGTAGCGGCGCTGGGTTCGAGGAGTTATGGGGCAAAACTCTCATTTTCTTTTGCAGGAATTTCGATTCAGCCGTCGGAGTTTATAAAAATCGTCTTTGTATTTTTCGTAGCTTCGATGTTTTATGAGTCCACAGAATTTAGGCAGGTTGTAAAGGCGACGGTCGTGGCTGCGCTCCATGTGATGATTCTCGTAGTATCAAAAGATCTCGGAGCGGCGCTGATCTTTTTTATGGTCTATCTCGTCATGCTTTATGTCGCAACGAGAAAACCTTCTTATGCGCTTGCAGGCCTTGGAAGCGGTGTACTGGCTTCTTTTGTGGCCTATAAATTGTTCAACCATGTACGGGTACGCGTTTTGGCATGGAAAGATCCTTTAGGGGTCATTGATAAGGAAGGGTACCAGATTTGTCAATCTCTTTTTGCGATTGGAACAGGCGGCTGGTTTGGAATGGGACTTACTCAGGGAATGCCTAAAAAGATTCCCGTTGTGGAAGAAGATTTTGTCTTTGCAGCTATTTCTGAAGAGTTGGGAGGAGTCTTTGCACTCTGTCTGATGTTAGTTTGCGTCAGCTGTTATTTGATGTTTTTAAATATCGCCATGCAGATCAAAGATCGGTTTTATAAATTAATTGCATTGGGACTTGGAACCGTCTATGGATTTCAGGTGTTTTTGACCATTGGAGGTGTGACTAAATTTATCCCTTCCACGGGAGTGACCCTTCCTTTTGTCAGTTACGGAGGAAGCTCACTTCTTAGCACGGCAATAATCTTTGCAATTATTCAGGGACTATATATATTGAGACAGGATGAAGAAGGAAACAGAATCAATGTGGAGAAAAAATCAAGAAAAAAATCGGGAAAACGGCCGAAGAAAAAAGAGAGG
>JAAVYC010000183.1 GCA_022790905.1 Lachnospiraceae bacterium
GATCATATCCACCTTTTGAAAAAGGATTACATCTCAATATCCTCCATATCGCTAAAAAACTTCCTTTGACTGCACCATATTTTTCTATTGCCTCCAATCCATAAGTAGAGCATGTTGGATAATAAGGACATTTTGTAGTCTTTAACGGAGATAAATATTTTCTATATAATTTAATTATTTTAATTAAAATTTTTTTCAAAATGATTCCATCTTCTTTTTTGTTATTTTATGAAGACTTCCAAGATGCATCAGAGAATCCTCTATCTCATAATATCCCACTTTTTTTGCCGATGCTCTTGCAATGATTACAATGTCCAAACCATTTTGGAACATGTCTTCTTGTAATCTGTAACTCTCTCTTATCAATCTCGTAATTCGATGTCTAATAACACTATTTCCTACTTTTTTGCTAACCGATATTCCAATACGATTTCCATCCGTTCTATTTTCGAGTACATACATAACCAGATATTTATTCGCATATGATTTACCAATTCTATATACTGTTTGAAAATCTTTATTTTTTTTCAAGGATTCCGAAAATTGCATTGTCTCATTCTCAAACTAATCTTATCATTTTTATTCCAATACTATAAAATAAGAAGAAAGACCACTAAGCGTGGCCTATGCTGATAATTTTTTTCTTCCTTTTAATCTTCTTGCAGCCAATACTTTTCTTCCGCCTGCTGTACTCATTCTTTTTCTAAATCCATGCACTTTAGATCTTTGTCTTTTTTTTGGTTGATAAGTCATCTTCATAGGTATCCACCTCCTCTATGTTAAAAAACATCTCATTAATTATAACAAAATTGTGCTCTAAGTCAAGCTATTCAATGATTTTTTATCACTGCAATTTTTCAAACTACCATATATATAAGGAAGAAACTCTATTCTACCACATATAGTTATACACATTTTCCACCTTATACACTTATTGTGGAAAATTCCGTATATAAATTGTTCATATAAGATGTATAATCTGTTGATACAAGGATTTTTATCAAGGTAGCCTTATCCCCTGTACCCTAATATTTTTTTCATTGATTATTTGACCAATATAGTTTATGATATAAGTGTTATTTTTTTATGTAACATTTATTTATAGGAATCATAATTCGTTGGAGAACATATATGGAACAAGTAATTGACAAATGGGAAGAGATATTAAATATGGTAAAAGAGGAACACGATATATCAGAAGTTTCCTTTAACGCGTGGTTAAAACCACTCTCCGTATTTGCCATAGATGGAAACAAATTATATATTCTTGTTCCAGATGAACAAATTGGACTCAGCTATATTACAAAAAAATATCTGCTTCCAATTCGCGTCGCAGTCGCCGAAATTACCGGTATTAATTATGACATTGAATTTATTTTGCCAGAACAGACAAAAAAAATAAAACCATATAAAGCAAAAAACATTTCTATGGATGATGGAAATGGGACAGGCCCAGGTTTAAATCCCAACTATACATTTGATACTTTTGTCGTTGGAAACAACAATAAATTGGCCTATGCCGCATCACTTGCAGTTGCCGAATCACCGGGAGAAGTCTACAATCCACTCTTTTTATATGGAGGTGTTGGACTCGGAAAGACACATTTAATGCATTCCATTGCCCATTTTATCCAGGCAAATAATCCTGAAATGAAAGTTTTATATGTTACTTCAGAGATTTTTACAAATGAATTGATTGATTCTATTCGTAATGGAAACAACACTTCTATGAATAAATTTCGCGACAAATACCGCAATATCGACGTACTTTTAATTGATGATATTCAATTTATCATAGGAAAAGAAAGTACGCAAGAAGAATTCTTTCATACGTTTAATGAATTGCACATGGCAAAAAAAGCAATCATCATATCTTCCGATAAACCTCCAAAAGATATGGAAACTCTAGAAGAGAGAATCCGTTCTAGATTCGAATGGGGGCTAATCACCGATATTGGATCTCCTGATTATGAGACAAGAATGGCAATCTTACGCCGAAAAAAAGATATGGATGATTTTGAACTAGATGATGAAATTCTAGATTATATTGCTAAGAACATTAAATCCAATATTCGAGAATTAGAAGGCGCTTTAAACAAACTGCTTGCTTATTCCAATTTAGAAAAAACAAAAATCACAATGGACGTAGCAATAGAAGAATTACAAAACATTATTTCTCCAGACCAGGAAAAGAAAGTTACACCACAACTTATTATTGATGTAGTCTGTGAACATTTTAATATTACTCTAGAACAAATCAAATCTAAAAGCAGAAGCAATGACATTGCAAAACCAAGACAAATTGCAATGTATCTCTGTAAAAATATGACAGACGTATCTCTTGACAATATCGGTTCTCTACTTGGAGGAAGAGATCACTCCACAATTATACACGGTATCAACAAAATAACAAACGATATTGATTCCAATGAAACAATTAAAAATTCTATTGATACCATTAAGAAAAAAATTAATCCAAATTAACGAAACTATTCACAATTTATCAAATTTAAATCTACATAACTTTCACAGGATTATAAAGCTCTTTTTTTTCTCAAATCCTTTATTTTTGAGGGTTTGGGAAGTTATTCACTTATAAACAAGCTCTAATAATAAGACTTTTAATAATTAATTAATTTATTTATCTACCACACGATCAGGAAGGAGTTATTCAGAAAATGAGAATTATCTGTTCCAAATCAGATTTATTACACGGTGTTAATATTGTATCAAAAGCAGTTCCAACCAGAACTACAATGGCCATTTTAGAATGTATCTTAATCGATGCTTCTTCAGATGAAATAAAATTAATTGCAAACGATATGGAACTTGGTATCGAAACCATAATAGAAGGTACTATTGAAGAAAATGGGATTATTGCGCTAGATGCCAAAATATTTTCAGAGATCGTAAGAAAACTCCCAGATAATGATGTCTTAATTGAAACAGATGATTCATTTAAGACAATTATTACCTGTGAAAAAGCAAAATTTAATATCGTTGGAAAATCAGGAGAGGATTTTTCTTATATTCCATATATCGAACGAAAAGAACCAATCACTATGTCACAATTTACGTTAAAAGAAATTATAAGACAGACGATTTTCTCCATTTCTGATAACGATAATAATAAATTGATGACTGGAGAATTATTTGAGATCAATGAAAATCAACTAAAAGTAGTCTCATTAGATGGACATCGTATCTCTATTCGAACCATAGAATTAAAAGATCATTATGAATATAAAAAAGTAGTTGTTCCTGGAAAGACATTGCAAGAGATTAGTAAAATTGTTTCTGGAAATTCGGATGAAACTGTGGATATCTTTTTGTCAGAAAAGCATATTGTGTTTGAATTTGAGCAGACAACAGTGGTATCAAGATTAATTGAGGGAGAATATTTTAGAATTGAACAGATGCTTTCTTCTGACTATGAGACAAAGATTAAGATAAATAAAAAAGAATTGTTGAATTGTATTGATAGAGCAACACTCCTGGTAAAAGAGGGAGATAAAAAACCGATTATTATGAATGTGACAGAAGGAAATATGGAATTAAAAATCCAATCTTTTATCGGCTCTATGAATGAAGATATTGATATTCAAAAAGAAGGAGAAGACATATTGATTGGATTTAATCCAAAATTTTTTATCGATGCTCTCCGTGTAATCGATGAAGAAGAAGTGACGCTTTATATGGTAAATCCAAAAGCTCCTTGTTTCATAAAAGATGATAAAGAAAGTTTTATTTACTTAATTTTGCCAGTAAATTTTAATAACACAACGAATTAGGATAATATGCTTATGGAAATTGTCAAGATCAAAGATGAATATATCAAGTTAGGGCAGAGTTTAAAACTTGCAGGTATGGTA
>JAAVYC010000184.1 GCA_022790905.1 Lachnospiraceae bacterium
AGGAACCGCCATGTACATAGTTCAGCCCTGCACCTCCTTGTGCAGAAAATACGCTTGTACTGCACGGATAAGAAATGATTTTGTCATCCTCATTTCCCAACATCTCTCCCAAACCGATATGCAAAACGCCGTCGTCCGTTACCGGTTCTTTTGCAACAATATATCTTCGCTTTTTTAATTTTCCCGGTTCCTCTGTCGTGCTGATCTTATCACTCTGCTGCACCGGATTTCTCTTATAGATAAATCCATGGTCAGCGGTTACAATGAATCGATACGTATTTGCACTATTCGCAATCCGTTGAATCAATTCTGCAATCTCATCGACTGCTTTTTTACAGGCAGCAAATACTTCATCTTCTCTGTTTTCTCCGGCATTGTCAATCTGATCGTGATAAATATAGACCACTTGCTGCGCAGTAAATTGTTCTCTGAGTTTCATACCCTTTAAATTTTTTATTTCGCTGTATTTGATACAGCAGCTTTTTGGCACATAGGCTTGTAAGACCGACTGCCTAGAAAGCGTATCCAGCGCATATTTTCCATCGACCAATTCTTTGAAATCATCTGTCAGTTCCAACTTTTTATGGGGTAACAGCGCCTCCATACCCAATCTGGTATAGGATGGAAGTACACTGAGCATAGGCTGTATGGATAGAGAATCCTTACACTTCGGATTGTCTTTCATTTTGTTATAGAGTTCCTGTCCTACCTCAAATCGCATTCCATCGGAAATAATCACAACGGTACGCTCCTTATGAACGCGTACATTGTTCTGAAAAAAGTCTCTTTGAAGTGGTACCACAGACAGCGCATCTGGCTCTTGAAGTCCGATATTCCACTCTGGCAACAATTTTCCAAGATATTCATTTGTATAGATATTTTCTACAAGCCCGCGCAACTCCTCTAATCCCGTAGTGTCCTCTAAATGGTCATAGCTTGTATAAAAATCCCGATAGCGTCTATCCATTGCCCAGTCATCTTCCACATAACGCTCAATGATTCTCTTAAATCCACTTGGCGGCTTATAATTTGCCTGACTAATAATAAAATATGCACTGCGAAGTGCCTGATAAATATCCGCATATATTCTGCCAAAATGCATGTTAGAGCGCATCTCACAGATTTCACAGATCGTTTTATTTTCCAATTTGGCAATCAAATCTTCTGACAATAACCGGTCCACAATCCAACGGATCAACAGTCTGTCAATTTCTGCAAAAGAATCACATTCCAACAATACCTCCGGTTCATATTCTGACAATACTGTCTCTGCATCCAATCTGTCTGCCACATAGGCTGACAGCTCATCATATTTGTCCCAATATAGCACATGATTCATCAGATAATCCAAAAACGCAATGATATTACCGGATTTATAAGAGATAAATTTTTTCCATTCCTCCGGCAGTTCGCTGCCAATGCTGCGATCCAAATAGGTTACAAACATAGAAATTACACATTTTTCCAGTGTTGGCGCCGGAGAGGTAATACCAAATTGCTGCTCTACACAGCTCCAGAAAGAGTCCAGCAAATCATATTTTTCAAAATCTGCAATAAATTTGTTATCTTCTAACATGTCATCCGTTAATGATACCCGAAGAACCTCGTCAAAGGAACAAGTACGCACCTTACATATGGCGCTCATAATTCCAATCTCAATATTTTCCTCATTAAAATTTTCAATCTCTAAATCGTAAAAGCGCTGCAATCTTTCCTTATTGGCAAAATATTTGATGTGTTTTTCAATGACAGGTTTATATTGTTCTTCTATTCCTAAGTCTGTCAATAAAAGAGACGCACGGTCTGCATAAAATCTTTTGGAATAAAGCAACGTGTCCTCCAGATGGTTTTGCATTACTGGAGGTTTGGGAAACGGCGCATAGATCAGATAATTTGTCGCAGTATCCTCCTTTTCCAGGAAATATTTTGTATAGAACTGATTGCCCTCCTCTAACTTATATACTTTTGCATTTGTAAGCTCAAGTTTATCCACATCCTCCGCGAACTCACCCTTTTCATCATACCAAAAGACAAGCTTTCTCGTATCTCCTGTAAACTCTGTATTCAGCTTGTCTGTAATTTGTTTTAGGTTCAATTCCGCCATATTATCTCCTATATCTTTGCAAGTCAAATATTTTCACAAGTACAATTAAAATTCAATATTCAAAATGATATCCCGCTCTAATTCTGACACAAGCTTTTGACGCAATTCGTCCAGATATCTATCCATATCTTCTATAGACTCTATCCTCCAAGAAGAAGTCTTAGCCACTCTTTTCAAAGACATATTCTTTATCTGCTTTGCGCGATATCCATCTTCCTCCTCCACTCTATTCATCTGTCGATCCATCTGATCCATTTCATTGAAAAGACGAATTTTTAGCGCCTCCGCCCGATCTGCATAGCTTCTTAGAACAGAAAGACTCGCACAACTTCTTGCACCCTCCTTCATTTCACGAAATGATGCGATATAGGCCTCGATCTTCTCTTCTTTGTACTCTTTCGTATCCAACGCTTTACATACTCTCTCCCTGGATTCCTCAATCGAATCCAGAACCGGTACAAGCTGATCATCCAAAACTTTCATATAAATGTCGTCAAATTCCTTTAAAAGTTCTGGAAGT
Organism: Lachnospiraceae bacterium; assembly: GCA_022790905.1. Taxonomy (GTDB): domain Bacteria; phylum Bacillota; class Clostridia; order Lachnospirales; family Lachnospiraceae; genus Maccoyibacter. The sequence continues at coordinate 2,625 of JAAVYC010000184.1, forward strand.
CTCGGAATATCGGCAAACGGCCTCTCTTTTTTGACAATCGTTCTAATTGTCTCTACCACATTTTCGAGCGCTGTATCCACAATATAAGTTTTACTGTCATCATATTTCTCTAAGCAGAGCAGCGCTTTATCAAAAATACTTTTTTGTTCTCCCGCAAAAAAAGATTTAATCGGCTCATAGTCCTCTGCAAAATCCAAAAGATCATCTTGCTTTTTGGATACCGTCTGGTAAAACTCAATTGGTACCTGTATCTGCACAAGCTCGGACATCATTTTTATACCAGTCTCAACCATTTTTAAACCTGGATATTCTGCGTGCTCATAGTCTTTTTTCACAACGCGAAGCTCTGTGAGCAGCTTTTGTCCAGAGGAAATGAAGGAATCCATCATTGCATCCTCGTCATCAGACGGACTGCTGACATGAAACAGCTCTTTTAATACATCACGGACCCTTCTTTTATCTTTGTCCGCAACACGCACTCTCTCTTCCATCATCAACTTTTCCACAAAAGCTTTTTTTATGATATAGTCGACGATTTCATCGGCATTTTTATTCAGCAGCGTTACGCCCACACCGTTTACAGAAAACGATAAGTCCCCTCTTTGAAACAATTTTGCCACAAGCCACTGCACATCGTCCGAGGTGAATCCATACGGAGCCTTCATAAACCTATCTTTTATTGATTTCATGGATGTCTTTACATGCATACGGCTATTGCCTGCAATATATTGTAATACATCTTCAAGAGCGTGAACATTTGACTCCGCAGCGCTTTTCAAATCAAGGGTAATCTGATTGCTGACCTTTAAAAGATTTCTGACATCGTCTTCGTTCATAGCGGCATCGATATAGTCCAATTTATGATATACTGTCTTCACAAGTCTTCCAAGCGCCTCATTGATTCTCGTGGATACTTCTTTTGCATGAACTTGGGCCTTGTCACCATTCACATAGATCGCAGCATCTTTTAACGATTCCATCAAAAATAACTTGGCATTACTGCTGCGCTCACGCATCTCTAGCCCCTTCGCTTCTCTGATACTCTCATATTTGGATAGTGCAGAGGAGATATTTAAACGCAGGAATTTTTCAATTTTCAAATAGCGCTGTATTTCATCTAAAAATGCCCTGTCATCCGGCAATACCACCAGAACTTCCCTTCCCTGCCCAGACATCATTCGCAGAGTCGTCTCATCCGTACCATATTCCGTCGCAGGGGTAAGAATATGTACGCCAATATCATAGTTCTGTATAGATTTATAGGGTCTGTCATCTACAACCTGATTGAAACCAAACGAATATCTGCCATTAAATGCCGGATACTTATATTTTTTATCTCTAAAAATCCCCTCAAAAATCATTTCAGATACTTTATGAATGATATCGGCCATCTCTACGACCTGACTCTCGATCTCTCTGTTGATTTCCTGTTCTTCATCTGTCAAAAACATATAAATATCCCCATTTTTCTGCACAAGATTCTGACATATTAATATTTTTAAGGCTTCTTCCACCTTTTCTTTGATCGCAATGCGGTCATCATCTATATTAGACACCATCAGGCTCGTAATATTGTCGACATTCGCCACCACCACATTCTCCACATATTTGATCATAAACAACACTTTTAACACGTTAACGGCAAATGCATCTTCTCGGTGTTCCGGATTAATAACATCGCTGTCATAGGCGTGGATAATCACCCCGCGATGACTGTGATCCAAGAAATTTTCCAGCGCATCATAAAAAGCGTGAAATGGAATGATGGTTCCTGTCTCACATGCTTTGTATTCCACTGCGGACTCTTTGAACATCGCCAGCATAGAGCGTTCCCCTTCCGATAAATGTTTGCCGGATGCCCCATGTGTACGGATGGATGTCAATACATTTGCAAGCATATGAAATTGATAGGGAACAAAGGGATAAACGCAGGCAAAATCATGTTCATCTGCATACAATTTCTTTTCCACACCATCGTTAAATACGACTAGATTTTTAATCACCGTACTTTTTTGCTCATATAGCAAACGCAGCGTCTGTGCCGCTGTTTCCTTTTTCTCCAAAATTCTCTTTTTAATCACTTCATCCACATTCGCTGATGACAGAGATAACCTGGTATCAAACCGCCCCTGAATCTTAGAAAAGTCATTGCCTTTTACTCTTGTCACAGAATCAATATCCTGTTGGCTGGTCACAATCACCCACGCTTTTCCCATACACTCTTTTCCCAGCTCTTCTGTCACTGTCTGCAAATTGAGCATAAGTTTGGAGTCCTCCCCGATGTACTGACCAATCTCATCTACCAAAAATACAATATGATGATCATTTCCCTTTTGCTCTATATACGTTTTCACACGTTTGGCAAAATCTTCTATACTGATCCGGTATGGTTCTGCTGCCTTTTCACACCAGTTTCGGACCGCTGCCTCACTCATAAAGTCCATCGCAGTCAAAACTTCCACAATATCATCCTGAATAAAATCAAAATCCTGTCTCGACTCCTCCCACATATCGCCGTACAGTTCTTCAAATTTTTGTCGAAACTCTGCATACCGCCCTTCTTCCGTAAGTCTTTTCTCCAGATCGGCAAGAAACGGCATAGCTCCGCAAAATCCCTGCATTTCATTGAATACTTTTAAAAATACATTTATGATCGCAGTCTTGTTCTGTTTACTTCCCCCATCGCTTTTGGAATCAATATTAAACAGCACGACATCCGTACTGATACCGGCAGCTGTTTTCATGTCGGCAAGTATTTCTTGATCTGCAATCTTTTTGTCATCTATAAAATAATCTATGGCTTTTTTCTCTCCAACCGATTTATTTGCGAGCAGATAGGATAAGATTTTTAAAAAATGCGATTTACCACTTCCAAAGAAACCGGAAATCCATACCCCCATTTTCGACGTCGTTCCCACAATGCCTTTCTTATATGCAGAAAAAAAATCTGCAAAATGTTTTTGCAGCTCTCTTGTGACCACATATTCCTCCAATTCCTGAGCAACATTTTCTGTCTCATTTTGACCGACGATAATCACGCCTTGTATCTCGCGATCAATCTCTTTTTCAAACATTTCTTTAATCTGCATATTTTCCTCCTATTGTAAACTGCTCTATCATTTCTACTCCCGAGTATTCCTTAGGAATAAATTATATCACAGATTTTCTATCAACCATTCCAAAAAGCATAAATTCCCTATAATTTCGCATGACTGTCTTATGATTTGTACATCATTCTGCTATTATGATACATAAAAAAGAGGCATGTAATATGCCACAAACTAGACCGATTACAGACCTCAAAAATACTACAAAAATTTTTGGACTTTCCATACAAAGCGCGAACCGCTCTTTATCGCAAAGAACGATTATGAAGATTTAGTGATTATGAGCATTGAAACATAAATACCACTCTGTCCTTATCTCTCTTTCTATCTGATCTACTCAAATATACAAATCTTTTTTACTGAATACCACAATTCCAAGTACATACATCACAACAGCACCGATCAAAAGTACCACAAATGAAAGTATCGCACCACTTTCATTTGCAATGATAGAATCTGGCTGAAACAGGGTAAAAAATGTAAAATACTTTGCTTTCTCCGCCTTTCCCCCGACATTGGCCAACATCTGCAATATATACATCACCGTTGGAATACCCGCTCCAAATCCAATGCTATATCTGGTGTCTGAAAAGATACAGGAAGCAAGAAAACAGATACCGCCGACAAATAGATGCAGACATAAAAGCCCTCCATTCAGTCTGAAAAGCTCTATGACCTCCAGCTCTCCCGGAAAATTGATGGCCGCACAAATCAATTCCAATCCCGTGCTATATAAACCAAGAAATAGGATACCGCTCACAAGTACCAGCATCTGTGTAAAAGCAACTGTACGCCGTTTTATGGGTGCAGCGATCAAAGAAACCATAGAGCCTTTCTCTACATATCTTGCAACCAGACTATTTCCGCGCAGCATACAAAAGATCATTGGAAAAATCAACAGTACAAATCCATAGAGATACGATACCATAAATTCCAACAGATTCACAGCATTTGCCTTCATACCGACAGATGACATCAGCTCCGGCATAGCCTCCACAAAATGATCCAAAATCTTTACCAGTTCCGGATCATACATGCTGATAATCATAGCAATGTACAGGGTAATCACCGCCGCAAAAATAAGTAACAGTCTGATACTACTTTTCATCTCACGTTTATACAATGCCAGATTCATCATTTTTTTCACCTCTGTAATAATCCATAAAGATTTCTTCTAAACTCTGTTTTGCTGTGACAGTAACACTCCTCCCATCGCGTACGCCTCCAAAATCTTTTGAAAATGCTTCCGCAATCGTTTCGTTTTCAAGTGTAACCCTATATGGGCGGACATGGCGTTCACGCAGCGCTGCGGTAGAGTCAACCGTCACGAGTTTCCCTTTTCGTATGATACCGACACGATCACAAGTTCGCTCCACCTCTTCAAACATATGGCTCGACATTAGGATGGTCTTGCCCTGTTTCTTTTCTTCCTCTATCAAATCAATAAATCGATTTTGCATCAGCGGATCGAGTCCACTAGTCGGTTCATCTAAGATGAGAATATCAGGATCATGCATAAACGCTGCAACGATACCAAGCTTTTGTTTCATCCCTTTACTCATCTTTTTTATCTTATCCTTAGGGTTTAATTCAAAACGTTCTAACAATTCTTTTTGACAGTTGTCTCCACGATTCCCTCGATATTCTGTCATAAATTTTAAAAATCCTGTACCTGTCATATCGTCAAAAAAACTGATTTCACCTGGTATGTAGCCAAGTTCCGACTGTATCTGATCCCTTTCTTTCCAACAATCCAGACCATTCATTGTACAAGTTCCGGACTTCGCCTTTAAAAATCCCATTAAGTGGCGTATTGTTGTCGTCTTACCTGCCCCATTTGGACCAAGAAAACCAAATGCCTCTCCGTGATTCACATGAAAAGAGATGTCAAACACCCCCTTTCCATCTCCATAGTCACGAACAAGGTTTTCAACTTTCATCACACTCATCTTTATTTCTCCATCTGTTTCTCGTAAGTATCAATTAGAGATGCTTTTTTCTCCGCTGCATTTACGTGCCAATTTGTGAGATATTTTAAGGCACTAAGCCCTCCATCGGCATTTCGATCAATCTTTTGGTACTCTTCATACGCTTCAGGATCCATTGTCTGCATTACACGAACCGTATCTGTTACATAAACACGATCATTCCCATGTCCCAAATAACTGCCTCTTCCCATAATGTCATCCAGATCCTCGCCGTCAATCACTTTGTTGTAATGTTTGATTTCTTTCTGGAATTCAGCATTTTTGGCATTCATTTTCTCAATTTCTTCTTTTGATTTTGTTCCATCTAGCGCCCCTTTCTTAAAATCAGCTAAGGCCGCCATGCCATCGCCAGAAAATTCCACAATGACATTATCACCGTATTGTCTGGATATATCATTCATGGCTTTTATCGTCTCCTCTTTCGTCATGCGGTCCATGACCTTATTCCCTTTTTCATCTATCGTGTTAAATTCATATTTTACAAGCGTATCCTTCCTATATGTGCCGCTTCCATAAGAAGGAATATTTGTTGTTCCTCTGTAAAATTGACTGTAATCCATATTCATATCTTTTTCTCCTCCAATATTCGTTCTTTATCTTTTATATCGTCTAAAATCACTTATGTCTATACAAAAAGAAACGAAATCTCATTTATATGACACGAAATTCACTGTTATATACCTTTTCAAAAAGACCCTTTTCTTGACAGATTGTCCCGACAACAGTATGATATGGATAATCATGATAGATGAGAGGGGGTATTTTATGTTAAAAGTATCACAGGTATTGTACGACAACTTGACTCCGTCTGAGACGGATGTCTGGAACTGGATTGCCGCACATGACCAAGAGATCGCTAAAATGTCTATCACTAAAATCGCGGAAAAAAGTTTTTCCTCCCCTTCCACCGTGTCTAGAACGATTCGTAAATGTGGATTCTCGGGTATTGGAGAATTGAAATATCGGGCACAGTCTCCCCACGATCCGAAAAAAGAAGGAAAAATCATGAACGAGATTTTTTTACACCATATACAAGAATGCCAGAGGACCGTAGAAGCGTTAGATGCCGAAACCCTTCTTCGCATCGTTCACCACATTAAGTTCGCAGAACATACTTATATACTGGCTTCGGGTTTAGCCGCTAACATCGGACGAGAATTGGAAACTCGGCTGATGCTTTTAAAATATCCTATTAATCTTATTGACAACCGTCTTATTATGGCTAATCGTATCCAAGAGCTGTTTGATAAAAATCATGTGGTTATTATCCTCTCAGCCAAAAACACGACTCCGGAGCTTACAATAGCAGCCAGACATGCCAGAGATAAAGGAGCTATCGTCATCTCCTGTTGCTGTATTGACGCAATGGAATTAAAACAATGTTCTGACATTTTTCTTTGCGGAAGCCATAACAAAATAAGCCATACGCAGGAGACAAATGTCATGTCTTATCTGCCACTGCAAATTATTGCACAAACAATCGCGGATTATATGAAATTATAGAATAGCCAACTAGCGAAACCCTTGCTCTTAAATATGTAGAAATTCGAAGAAATAACAAGACCCTCCTCCTGCCGTAGAAACAGGAGAGGATCCTATTTATGATAATAATTATAAGATTAAAGGAGTATGTCAAAATCTACTGTAATTGTCTATGGTACTGATCAAACTATATCTCTTTATCATTGATATATGTATAGTGACGGATCTCTTCCATTTGTCTATTTACTTCTTGCTGTGTCAGGACATAAGGCTCTCCGATACATTTTGCTCTCCAATATACTTCTGCGCAAAACTCAGTCTCTACTGCTAGATTGTAAGCTTCTTTCAGTGCCACACCGGAAGTAAGCATACCATGATTTCCCATAAGCACTGCCTTGCAGCCCTGCATCTTGTCCAAGATATCATCTGCTAATTCCTGAGAATAAAAGCTATGATATCCAGTACATTTTACAACACCAGTACCAGCACTGCAAAGTGTAAAACTCGCTGTCAGAAGATCCATCTGGAGTGCAGAAATTGTAGTTGCAAATTTAGAATGCGTATGAACCAGAGCATGAATATCGTCTCTGCTCTTATATATATCCCGCTGCACATTCCACTCGCTGGACACTTTTCCCTTACCTTCCACAATATTGCCATCCACATCGG
>JAAVYC010000185.1 GCA_022790905.1 Lachnospiraceae bacterium
CGGGTTCCAACGGAACACATCGTTTCATATATGATTCTCCTTTTATACTGTAACTGGTTTTTCTTATCATATGCAGGGCTTCCGCTTTTGCATATCTGTTGACAAATCTGATAAAATACCAAATCATAAAACAAACCTCACATTATCAAGCTCTCCAAATCACTTTGAATTTTCTGCTCTCTCAATTCCCTGCTTGCGAACATAGCAGATCATATAAATGCCATAAAATAATGTATAAAGATTTCTTTCCGCTCTTTTGACATCCGAAGTCCAATTGGCTATAATCCTAGATGGACAAATTACGATTTCAGGAGGAAGATGAAATGTTTACAGATTACCACGTACATACGGACTTTAGCTGTGATTCTACATATCCGATGGAACAAGTCTTAAAAGACGCCATAGCTATGCAAATGGAGGAAATTTGTTTCACAGATCATGTGGACTATGGCGTACAACAGGACTGGGACTCTCCCCATCCTATAAAATATCGGGAGAACGAAGCCCTCGTGAATGTGAATTACCCTCTTTATGTCTCCAAAATAAAAGAATTTCAATCTAAATATGCCGGACAAATCAAAATAAAAATGGGCCTGGAATTTGGCGTACAGACGCATACAATACCGCAATATGAATCTCTCTTTGCAAAATACCCTTTTGATTTTATTATTTTATCAATACACCAGGTAAACGATCAAGAATTTTGGACACAGGAATTTCAGGAAAAAAGAAGTCAAAAGGAATATAACGAACAATATTATGAAGAAATGCTAAACGTCGTAAAAATGTATCAAAATTACAGCGTGCTCGGCCATATGGATCTCATGAACCGTTATGATATCAAAGGCATTTATCCATTTAAAAAAGTAGAGCCCCTTATTTCTGAAATATTAAAAGTTGTCATCGAAAATGGAAAAGGCTTAGAACTAAATACTTCTTATCACAGATATGGATTACAAGACACTACCCCATCCTTAGATATCCTAAAACTCTATCGGAAAATGGGCGGTGAAATCATTACAATTGGAAGCGACAGTCATAAACCAGAACACTTAGGAACCTATATTGATGAGGCAAGAGAATTGTTAAAAGATTTGGGATTTCGCTTTTTCTGCACTTACGATAAAATGCAGCCAACCTACCACCCATTATAAAATTTATCGAAAATTTCTTATATTTTTGAAATAGCACAAAAAAGGCGGTATGATTCTCATTAAGAGAGCGATACCGCCTCATTGGCTCAGCCATCAAACCCGTGAACCCAATCGGAACGAAGGTAATAGATCAGATAGATCACGGAACTGATACTCCATGTAATCGGATATGCCAGATAAATCAAACGAAGTTCTCCCATCAGATGCATCACCGCAATAATATAAGAAATTCGAACCACACACCAAATGGACAACATCACGACCATCGGAACAAACGCTTTGCCCGCACCGCGACAGACTGCAGCCACTGAATGAGAAAATGCCAGTAAAAAATAAAACAGCGTAACGGTTCTCGCCTGTCCTACCCCCAGTGCAACTACTTCAGGCGTCTGATCGAAAAAACCGATGAGATGCGGTGCAAATATGTAATAACCGATACCAATCGCCTCCGCTAAGAGCACTGCGGCACCGATACTAAAACGTGCTCCCTTTTTTGCGCGCTCGTATTCTCTTGCCCCCAGATTCTGACCGATAAACGTCGTACATGCCATATTGAAACTTGTAATTGGTAAAAAAGCAAATCCTTCGATCTTTGCATGCGTACCATAGGCCGCCATAGCAAACCTGCCAAATGTATTAATCTGCGACTGTACAATCACATTGGCAAACGCAATCACAGAGTTTTGCACACCCGCTGGAAAACCATACCGGATAATCTCTGATAACATTCTTTTATGAAAACGAATCTTTTTCCATTCTACGGTATAAATGCTTCCCTTTCGCAATAAATACACCATACACAAAACTACGCTTGCCGCCTGAGAGATCACCGTTGCCATAGCAGCCGCCCAGACTCCTAACTGAAATACCCCGATAAATATAATATCCAACCCTACATTTAGCAGAGAAGAAAAAATCAGATAATACAGAGGACGTCTGCTGTTCCCAAGCGCATTCATAATACTCCGACAGACATTATACATAACCATTGCAAGAGCCCCTAGAAAATAATAGCGAAAATATGCTACCGCTTCCGGCATGACCTGCGGATCTGTCTGCATCCATCGCAAAAATGTCGGCGTAAAGACGACCCCCACAATCGTAAGAAGTACTCCGCTTAAAATACCACATGCTAAAAGCGTGTGAATGGAATCGGAAACCTGTTCTTTATCTCCCGCCCCAAAATATCTAGAGATTACTACGCCTCCTCCCATCGCAATTCCAATAAAAAAACTAACCATCAGAAATATCAATGTACCCGAAGACGTCACCGCCGCCAATGCATTTGTCCCAAGATATTTTCCCACGATCAAAGCATCCGCCGTATTATACAATTGTTGAAAGACCTCACTCAAAAAAATGGGAAGTGCAAATCCCATAATCAAAGTATATGGTCTGCCCATCGTCATATTTTTCACATAGGAGGCTCCCTTTTTCTCGGCACTTTTTTGTAAATGCAATTTTATCATCTCCTGTAATTGGGTGCAGCCAAATGCACATTAAACTGCAAATTGACTCTGGTACAATTTTGCATAAAATCCATCTTGTTCAAGCAGCGTCTTGTGATTCCCTTTTTCAATCACTTTACCGTCCTTCATAACGAGAATCACATCTGCCTCCTGTATCGTCGAGAGGCGGTGCGCCACAATAAAGCTCGTTCTGCCTTCCATCATTTTTGCAAATGCATTTTGAATCTTAAGCTCTGTACGCGTATCAATCGAGGATGTCGCCTCATCTAAGATCAGCATTGGAGGAAGACATAACATTACCCTCGCAATACACAACAACTGCTTTTGTCCCTGAGAGAGACTTCCTCCATCCTCGCCGATCACGGTATCATATCCCTCCTGCAACCTCTTTATAAAACTATGCGCATGGGAAGCCTTCGCAGCAGCAACAATTTCCTCTTCTGTCGCATCCGGTTTCCCCATCGTGATATTTTCCCGAATCGTTCCATTCTTTAGCCAAGTCTCCTGTAAGACCATCCCATAAGAACTGCGAAGACTCTCTCTTGTCACTTCCTTAATCGGATACCCACTCACAGAAATCTCACCTTTGTTCGTGTCATAAAAACGCATCAGGAGATTAATCATCGTCGTCTTTCCGCAACCGGTCGGTCCCACAATCGCAACTCTCTGTCCTGCCTCAACATTCAAATTAAAGTCTTCAATCAACTTCTGTTCCGGCACATAGGAAAACCAAACGTGTTCTATCTCCACTCTTCCGTCTACTTGTTTCAAAACTTTCGCATCCTTCGCATCTGGAATCTCCGGATCCTCCTCAATCAACTCAAAAATTCTTGCGGCGCAGGCAAGCGCATTTTGCAGCTCTGTGACCACGCCCGAGATCTCGTTAAAAGGCTTTGTGTACTGA
>JAAVYC010000011.1 GCA_022790905.1 Lachnospiraceae bacterium
ACGGTCTTATCCGGATAGGTCATCGCATTTAAAAATGTATTCAATGAACCTTTGGCAAGTTCTACGAACGGATCCTTGACCGGAAATTTTTTAGAACCGCAGAGCACCGTATGTTCCACAATATGGGCTACACCGGTGCTGTCTTTTGGCGGCGTGCGAAACCCGATATAAAAGACCTTATTTTCGTCCTCATTTTGAATTAAGGCAACTTTTGCTCCAGTCTTTTTATGACGCAATCTATAGCCAACAGAATTCAAATCCTGTAAAGTTTTTTTCTCTAAAAGTTCATATGCTGACAGTGTATCTAATTTTTCCATTCTATTCTCCTTTTTTTACACTACAATTTTCTATAGGAAAGACACCGACTCGCCTTGGTGCGACAAATTCTTTCCCAATGCAAGAACAAAGAGGAAAAGCCCACCGAGTTCCCCTGGCTCCTCAGTCTTAAAGGGATTGCACATTTGCTGCACCAAGTAGGCCACGTTAGAGGCATATTTCCCTTTGTGCAAATACGTATCCCCCAAAAGCTTTTCCCATCTAATGAAAAAGAGGGTGTACCTACACCCTCTTTTGGTTATTATTCCCAACTCCAATTGTTTTTATGAATTAACCAAGGCGAACAACATTCGACGCCTGTGGTCCTTTCTCCCCCTCAACAACTTCAAATTCAACGCTCTCTCCGTCCTTCAATTCTTTGAAACCGTCCATGTTCAAAGCAGAAAAATGTACAAATACATCTTTTCCCTCTTCATCGGAAATAAATCCATAACCTTTTTTCGCATTAAACCACTTTACTGTTCCCTGTTGCATAAAAACTCCCTTCTCATACATTCAATTCCCTTCCCCAAGGGACATGTTACCTGTATATACTAGCATAATTTCCAATTTTCGTCAACGATAGATCACAGATTATTGCCTAATTGTGACGTCCATCTGCGGATAAGGAATCTCAATTCCATTTTCATCAAACGCATACTTAATATTTTCCAAAAGGCGCCATCTCGTCTGCCAATAGTCCTCTGTATGTACCCAAACCCGAACTCCCATCACAATACTGCTGTCCGCGAGATTCGACACGAATACAAGCATCTCTTCCTCTGAAAGGCAGGCAGATTCCTCAAAGACAACTTGAAGCAATACTTCTTTTGCCTGTCTGATATCCGATTGGTAAGAAATTCCAACCGACAGATCAATCCTTCTTTTTCCATTAGAAGTCACATTCGTCATACTGCTGTTTGCAAGGATTCCATTTGGAATCATAACACTCCGATTGTCACGTGTAGAGAGTTTTGTATAAAACAGTGAAATCTCTTCTACGGTTCCCTCATTTTTATGCGTATCCTCAATAATATAATCTCCGACTTTGAACGGTTTCATAATCAATATAATCACTCCGCCCGCAAAATTCGAGAGACTTCCCTGCAGAGCAAGACCAAGCGTTAAGCCGGCTGATCCAAGTACCGCCACGACAGAAGCCGTTGTCACTCCAAAAAGCGTCAAAATTACAAACACTAAAATCATATAGAGAATCGCTTTCACCAGAGACCCCAAAAATTGCCGAACTCCCTCATCAATCTCTCTTTTTTCCGCCCATCTCTCATAAGTTTTCATAAAAAACTTTATGATTCTAGAGCCGATAAAATACACGACAATCGCTAAAATAATCGTAGTGAAAAATGCCATTAATTCCGGCAAAAGAGAGTCGAGATATTTTTCCACCACTCCCCATTTTACGCTCGCTTTCAGTTCCATCTTCTCTCTCCTCTATCTCTTAGAAAAAATCTCGCAGCCTGTATTTCACAGGCTCTTAAATCATCTTTATTCTAAAATAAGCGTATTTATTTGTAAAGAACATTTATCTCACTGCCAAAAATGCTTCTTCTAAATCTTCGATAATATCCTCAATATGCTCCGTTCCGATAGAAAGACGTATCGTATTGGGCCTGATTCCCTGCTCTGTGAGTTCTTTTTCGTTTAGCTGAGAATGTGTGGTAGATGCCGGATGAATAACTAACGACTTCACATCCGCTACATTAGCGAGCAAAGAAAATAGCTCTAAATTGTCAATAAACTCTTTTGCTTTGTCGGCATCCCCTTTGATCTCAAAAGTAAAAATAGACCCTCCCCCGTTTGGAAAATACTTTTTGTATAATCTTTGCTGTTCCTGGTCTTTCGATACTGCCGGATGATGTACCTTTTCTACCTGAGGATGTTTTTCTAAATAGGTTACAACTTTTAAAGCGTTCTCCACATGTCTCTCCACCCGCAGTGATAAAGTCTCTAACCCCTGTAAAAAGAAGAATGCATGAAATGGTGAAAGCGTCGCCCCTGTATCTCGCAGTAAAATCGCACGAATTTTTGTCACAAAAGCAGCCGGACCGACCGCTTCCGTAAAACTAATTCCATGATAGCTCGGATTTGGCTCTGTCAAAGATGAAAATTTGCCGCTCGCTTCCCAGTCAAATTTACCGCTGTCAACAATCACTCCGCCAATTGTTGTTCCATGACCTCCGATAAATTTCGTGGCGGAATGGACCACAATATCTGCACCATATTCAATTGGCCGCACCAGATAAGGTGTTGCAAACGTATTATCTACTACCAGTGGAATCTTGTGTGCATGCGCAATTTTTGCCAGTTTTTCGAGATCTACGACATCTGAATTCGGGTTTCCAAGTGTCTCCACATGAATCGCCTTTGTGTTTTCTTTGATTGCATCCTCCACTTCCTCATAGTGAAACGGATCCACAAAAGTAGTCTCAATTCCATAATCAGGAAGTGTATGTGCCAGAAGATTATACGTTCCGCCATAAATATTTTTTGCCGCTACGATGTGATCTCCCGCATGTGCCAGATTCTGAAACGTGTAAGTAATCGCCGCAGCGCCAGAGGCAACTGCCAGAGCTGCCACTCCGCCCTCTAAAGCTGCAATCCTCTGCTCAAAGACATCTTCCGTCGGGTTTGTGAGTCTTCCATAAATATTTCCCGCAGCACTTAAATTAAATCTCGCAGCAGCATGTTCACTGTTATGAAATACATAGGATGATGTCTGATAAATCGGAACCGCTCTCGCATCGGTCACCGGATCCGGTTGCTCCTGTCCAACATGCAATTGTAACGTTTCAAATTTAAAATTTCTTTTCTCATAAATTTTTTTGCTCATATTTCTTCTCTCCATTTCTTTTTATTCCCGCGAGCAATGAGCCAAGCAGCCACGCTTGCACGGATATTTGGCGAATGCCGCAAGGATC
>JAAVYC010000186.1 GCA_022790905.1 Lachnospiraceae bacterium
AAATTGCGGGGGCAGGATTTGAACCTACGACCTTCGGGTTATGAGCCCGACGAGCTTCCAGACTGCTCCACCCCGCGTCACTGGATTCATTATAAACCTATTTTTTGAAACTGTCAAATTCCTATATATTTTATGCTATTTTATTAGAATTATGTATGATAGATTTTCCCAGCTTTGCAAAATTGCTCTGCTGGGACATTACGCTCAGTATAAATTCATAAATACATGTTTGCCAAAATTACACTTGCTATTGTTCCTCCCAGAGTTGCTAACAGCGCACCCGTAAGCGTCCATCTGCTCTTATTCACTTTTACCGACATAAAATAAACAGACATTGTATAAAAAATGGTCTCCGTACTGCTCATCATCAGGGACGTAATCATGCCAAATAGAGAATCCGGCCCGTATTCTTTAAAAATATCCAGAACAAGTCCTGTCGCCGCCGAAGAAGAAAACATTTTTACGATTGTAACAGGCATAAGTTCCGATGGAAAACCGATTCTTTCTGTGATTGGAGCAATCATCTTTGCGAGAAAATCCAAAAATCCAGAAGCCCGCAAAATCCCAACTCCTATCATCAATCCGACGAGTGTTGGCATAATTTGAATGACTGTCTGAAATCCATCTTTCGCCCCCTCTATGAAATCATCATAGACCTTCTGTTTCGACATGAGTCCATAACCGACAATACTAAAAACCAAAATAGGAATAATCGCATCTGATAAAAACAGAAGTATCTTCATACTTTTCGTATCCTTTCCATAACCCTTGCAAAAATAATTCCGACGGCTGTTGACACTACCGTTGCGAGAATGGCACCTCCCAAAATACCAGTTGGATTTGTCGAGCCATACTGTGTACGATAAGCAATAATACTGATTGGAATAAGTTGTATAGATGAAATATTAATAATTAAAAAAGTACACATTTCCGTATTGGCAATTCCTTTTGGAACACCTTTCTTTCCCAGAATTGGTTTTCTCCTTCGCTCTTCTTCGAGATTCTCCAATTCTTCCATTGCCTTGATACCGGCTGGCGTTGCTGCCCATCCTAAGCCAAAAAAATTGGCAATCATATTCGTAGAAATATGTTCTCTTGCCTTGTGATCCTTTGGAATATACGGAAATAAAAAATTCAAGATGGGCTCCAACTTTTTTGATGCTCCTTCAATAATTCCCGAACGCTCTGCCACTTTCATCAATCCAACCCAAAAAGACATAACACCTATCATGGTAATACAGAGTGTTACAGCCTCTTTTGCAGAATCTAACGCTGCTTCTGTGACATTCGGAAGATTTCCTGTAAATGCAGCAAAAATTGTACCTATGATAATCATAAATCCCCACAGGTAATTTAACATAACAGTTCCTTCGCTTTTTTTTCATTTTATGCACAAAATCTAAATCAATGAAAATTTCTTTCTATATATAACAAGAATAAAACATATAATTCTTTGATAAGATATGATAGAATAAGTTATCTCAAAACAGAAACGGATGGATTGCATATGACCTATAAAAAGCGTTTTGCCGCACTTAGTTTAAGTTTATTGCTTACAGCCTCTTTTTTGAGCGGCTGCAATATCAAAAAATTGTTTCCCTCTCTAAAATCAGATGAAAAGGAAACTGAAATTCAAGAAGAATTTGATTCCTACCTGGATGAATTCTTTGAAGAAGAAATTACATCCAACACGATTAATTTGCACTATACTCTCGCAGACCCGGCAGCTAATGGAATCAATGACTATGAGATTTCTCTTGGCCCCATTACAGAAGATTCTCAGTCCGAGGACATCGCTCTCTTAAAAGAAGTACGCTCCTCTCTCAATGATTTTTCTTACTCTGCCCTGCGAAAAGACCAACAACTTACCTATGATATTTTAGATGATTATTCCAAATTAGAATTAGACAATGCTGATTTTTATCTTTACAGAGAAGTCTTAGAACCAAGTACAGGAATTCATACACAACTTCCTGTACTCTTAGCAGAATACAGTTTTCGTTGTGAGAAGGATATTACAGATTATTTAGAACTTCTCTCACTGATTCCTTCCTACTTTGATAGTATTATTGAATTTGAAAAGAGCCGAGCCGAAGCCGGACTCTTCATGTCCAAAAAAAATGCCGACACTGTGATCAGTCAATGCCGGGATTTTTCAAAAGATTCGGAATCAAACTTCTTGATCGAGACATTTGACAGCCGAATCGAATCACTTACGATATTAAACGCTGCTACGAAAGAAAAATATCGTGAACAAAATGAATCCTATATCTTAAATAAAGTGCTTCCCGTTTATGATAATCTTGCAGATAAAATAAAAAGTCTGAAAAAATATTGCAGTACCAAAGGCGGCCTCTGTAATTATGAGAATGGAAAAGAGTACTATGAATATCTCGTACAGTCTGTCACTGGTTCTTCTGATAGCGTAAAAGAACTTCAAAAACAAGTAGAGCAAAAACGAAGAGAAGATTTGACCTCTCTTTCTGAATTACTTACAGATAATCCAAAACTCATACAGAAAAGCAAATCTTACAATCTTGATCTGAGTGATCCTTCTCAGATACTTGCTAAATTAAAAGAAACCATGAAAAAAGATTTTCCGGAAATGCCAAAAGCAAATTATACGGTAAAATATGTGGAAGAAGCGTTAGAGG
>JAAVYC010000187.1 GCA_022790905.1 Lachnospiraceae bacterium
CTTACGATTGATAAATTAGTTTCCCATCTGCGCCGCAACCTCTGCCGCAAAATCTTCGTTCTTTTTCTCAAGTCCTTCGCCTGTCTCAAAACGAACAAATTTCTTAATCTTGATATTTGCACCGTTCGCCTTTGCTACTTCATCTACGTACTTGCTGACAACCTGCTTTCCATCCTCAGCTTTTACGTAAACCTGATCTAAGAGACAGATCTCTTTCAACTCTTTATTGATACGTCCCATGACCATACCATTTAAAATCTTCTCGTTTGCATCCGGCTTCTCATTTTTAGCCTGCACCATTAAGATCTCTTTTTCCTTCTCAATATAATCGCTGTCCACTTCGTCTCTGCTCGTATAGAGTGGTTTTAACGCTGCTGTTTGCATAGCCAAATTCTTTGCCATCTCTTTGATGTCATCATTAACCACATCTGTCTCAACATCCACTAAAACACCAATCTTTCCGCCTGCGTGGATATAAGAAGCAATAAAACCATTCTCTTCTTTCACCTGCTCAAAACGACGAATATTCATGTTTTCACCGATTACTGCAATCTGAGCTGCCAATGCTTCACTTACTGTTTTACTTGTATCTGCTATCCATGCCTCAGCCAAAAATGCATCGATGTTTGTTGCCTCTGTTGCCAAAGCCTGTGCTGCAACTTCCGCAACATAATCCTGAAACTTCTCATTTTTCGCAACGAAATCAGTCTCAGAATTTACTTCCACAACAACCGCTGCCTTTGCATCATCTGTCAATTTTGTAGCAACGATTCCCTCTGCCGCAATTCTTCCTGCTTTCTTCTGAGCCGTTGCAAGACCCTTTTCACGCAGAAAATCTACGGCTGCTTCCATATCTCCATTCGTCTCTCCCAATGCTTTCTTACAATCCATCATACCTGCACCGGTCAACTCACGTAATTCTTTTACCATTGCTGCTGTAATAGCCATTTCTTTATCCTCCATATATACACAGTACAGGACAGGCAAATTGTCTGTCCTGTGAGTTTTTATGCTTCTACTGTCTCTTCTTCTAAGAACTCTTCCTCTGCTGCTGTATCAACCTCAATCACGCCCTGGTTTGCCTCCACAACAGCATCTGCCATTTTAGAAACAATCAATTTTACAGCACGAATTGCATCGTCATTTCCAGGAATCACATAATCCAATTCTTCCGGATCGCAGTTTGTATCACAAATACCAATCAATGGAATTCCTAATGTATGAGCTTCCTGAACACAAATTCTCTCCTTCTTAGGATCTACCACGAAAATTGCACTCGGAAGACCTCTCATATCTTTGATTCCACCGAGGTTTCTCTCTAATTTTTCCCATTCTTTCCTTAAAGCGATAACCTCTTTTTTCGGTAATACCTCAAACGTTCCATCTTCTTCCATGGCTTCAATTGCTTTTAATCTCTCAATACGACTCTGAATGGTTTTATAATTCGTCAACATTCCGCCTAACCATCTCTCATTTACATAGAACATTCCGCATCTCTCAGCTTCTGTCTTAATCGCATCCTGAGCCTGTTTTTTCGTTCCCACAAAAAGAACAGAACCACCATCTGCCACAATATCGGACACTGCCTGATAAGCATCATCTACCATACCTACTGATTTCTGCAAATCAATAATATAGATACCATTTCTCTCCGTATAGATATAAGGAGCCATTTTCGGGTTCCATCTTCTAGTCTGATGTCCAAAATGAACACCCGCTTCTAACAACTGTTTCATCGAAATAACACTCATTTTTCTTACCTCCATTGGTTGTGTGCTTCCATGTACTTCCTCCTAAAAAACCACCTCTTGGCACCAATTTTTTAATCCGTACATGTGTTTACTAAATTTGACCTCAAAAATTATATCATACCTTTCACTTATTGACAAGTCTTTCATCTATTTTCCTGTTTTGTAGTCAAAATTTTTGCAATATCCTCATACGTTGATCCTTCTGGTATCGTAAACGTTCCCGGCTGAATAAAATTATCATAATCGGAATCTGTGATAAACTGATTAAATTCGCTCTCATTGGTTATGAGACCGGCATCAAAAAGCTTTTTTGAAATGGTATCCGAATACTCTCCTGGCAAAACATCAAACTCCACTTGTTTTACCGTCTGAGGAGACTCTGAATTATTTTCTTTTGCCTTTTTTGTCTCCTGACTTTTCGAAGAATCCTGAGCTTTCTTTTTTTCCTGGTTTTCCTTCTGCTCCTTCTCTAACTCATCCAGAGTCTTTGGCTCTGCATCCTCCATAACCATTCCAAGTTCCCTAGCTCTTACCATTATTTCTTCGTCCGAAAATAGATCTTTTCTATTCACATACATTCCGATCATAAAAATAATAGATGTCAAAAAAATTCCGATTCCCAGACCTCTCAAATAATATTTTAATTTCACTCTGATAACCCCTCTTTTTGATGTAATCCTATCACCAGTTTTACAACTCCAAGTCCAATCTCAAGTTCTTTCGCAATTTCAACCTCGCCCATTCCCTGCTTATAAAGTTCAAGAATCTTTTCATTCGTATTCATCTTTTTCTTCTCTTCTACTATTTCTTCTTCAGCATCAGATTCTTCTTCAGGGGTTTCTTCTTCCTTTTCTGCTGGAATTTCCTCTGTCTCTTGCAGTGCTTCCTGCGCCACTTCTTCTTCCTTTTGAACCACATCTGTTACTAATGGCTGGGATTCCACATATTTTTTTTCTTCCTTTTTCTCTTCTTTTTCCTCTGTTTTTTCTGGAATTTCAACAATTGGCTCTTCAGCAATTGCCGTTTTCATTTTTTCCATTCGCTCTTGCAATGCATTAGAAAAGTCAATCACTTCTTTATGCTTATCCCCCAACATCGTATAGAGAAACATAATCTCATTATGACTCTTATTTATCGCTTCCATCACCGTATCCGAATACTCACTAATCGCCATAATTTTCTCATTCGTCTCCCGATCACTCTCCCGATCCAATTTTGCAAGAATTTCTTCTAATTCTACTTCTAACTGTTCTTGCACTTTGTCATGAGAAGCCGCAATCTCTTTATCCACAATATGGGCAATTTCCGCTTGGCTTAATTCCGCAATTTTATCCAATTCATTTGGAGACAATTTCTCTGCTACAAAAAAACTGCCTACCATCAATACTAATCCCGCTACAATTAGACATATTTCTATCGCTGCCATATATCGCTCCTTATACTTTGATATCAAATCCGCCCTGAGTTGATTTTTGCATCACTTTTCCATCTGATTTGACACCTTTTTTCTTCTTTGCGCCATTCTTACTGTACTTATTTTTCCCCTCTTCTCTGGCATCAAAATGATCGCTGTTATTTTCTGCATCATCTGCATGGCGAACCTGGGAAGCCTGTTGAAATTCCTGCTTTCTAATTTCAACTTGTATATTTTGCTGCTCCACTGTCGGTTTCGCATCCTGCTGATGTTTCATCATACCAACATCATCTGTCCTTTGAATTGTCGCAAAATCCACTGGCCTTATTGTCATATCTTTCCCTCCTCCCTCTTCATTTATTTATTCCGTTAATATATCCATATAGGATCCCATTTTCTTTTTCATTTTCTGCAACGCTTTTGTATGAAGCTGCGAAACTCTGGATTCTGACACCTCCAACACCTTACTGATTTCCTTTAAAGTCAAATCCTCATAGTAATACAGTTGAATTACTTTCTTTTCTTTTTCTGTCAATAAGTCCAGTGCTTCTCCCAATATCTTTTTTAACTCTTCTTCCTCTAAAACATCCTCTGGCTGTGCAAAATGAGAATTTCCTCTCGCATCCATAACCGGTTCCGAACCAGACTCTACAAATTCATTTAAGGAAACAACGTTTGTCACTTTCAGCTGAGACTGCCAGTTTAACAGCTCTTCACTGCTTACACCTAATTCCTTGGCTAACATTTCTTCTGTCGGACTCTGCCCTGTCTTTGCTTCTAATGTCTTGATTGCCTCATCAATCTTTTTCTGTTTCTGGCGAACAGTTCTTGGAATCCAGTCCATTTTGCGTATCTGATCTAGGATGGAGCCTCGAATTCTCAGACTCGCATAAGTCTCGAACTTTACATCTTTCTCCATATCAAATTTATCAATTGCATCAATCAATCCAAAAATACCATAGCTTACCAGATCATCATACTCTACATTTCCACCTAAGTACATACTCAATCTGCCCGCCACAATTTTGACAAGCGGGGCATATTCTATAATAATTTGTTCCCGCATCTCTACCGTTGGATTTTTTATATATTTTTCCCAAATCTTCTGTCTGTCGACTGCTTTCATAAAAGCCCCCACACTAAACTAGCTTTCCAAATCTTCTTCTTGCTCTTCCTCAGATATCTCAGATATCTCCTCACTCTCATCCTCTTCATCATCCGATTGTTCTTCTGATACGCCCTCTTCCTCTTCTTTTGCCTCTTCCTCTTCTTCTGATTCCTCTTTAAAATTTCGATCTAAAACAATTTTAATCGCAAAACCAAACATATAAAAGATAATCAGAACCGTCAAAAGTGACTTTGTAAAAGAACTCAATTCCATATGTGTATAAATTGCTATCACACAAGTTGCAAATCCTGCAGTCAACATCACAACTGCGGGAATTGATTTTGTATTCATTCTATACTCCTTATACCTGTCTAAATAACTTTGTTCGCTTTTCCTACGGATTTAATCAAAAAATCGCCATTATTACAATCCAAGACAACCGTTCGTCCATAATTCAGCCCTGTATCTTCCGCTATGAGACGAATCCCCAACTGTCTCAGTTTCTTTTTTGATGCCTCCGCATTCTTTGCTCCGATATTTCCTACCCCAGATAATCCGCTTACTTCAAACATCCTCGCTCCACCAGCAATTTTTGCCACAAGCCTGTTCTTCGATGCTCCCGCCGCCGTCACCCTTTTGATCAATTCCTCTATTCCCGTATCTGCAAATTTTGCGATATTGGAATTATTCTTCATCCTTGTACTATCCGGTAACATCACATGCGCTAGACCACCAACTTTTGTCACTGGGTCATATACCGCGATACCTATGCATGAACCGAGTCCTAAAGTAGTAATAGAATTTGGGGCCTTGCAAACGTTCAAATCTGCCATTCCGACTTTAATCGTTGCTCCCATATATTACTCTCCTTACCATATTATATTACTAAATTGTAATTCCAAGTGATTCTAATATTTTATCATAAGAATCCAGTTCCGGTAAAAGGATAAAATATCCTTCTATCATCACATCATCCCCGAATTCCGTCTCAATTAAAAGCGCATTATCTCCATACTGTCCAAACATACAAGCAGGTACACTTAAAATTGCCGCGGCCATATCAATTGCCACATAAGGCACCGTCGGCGATATTGTGAGATTTGTCATCCCTGATAAAGCTGACAGATAAGAACCGGCAATAATATTTCCAATTTCTTTAATTGCTGACAAATCCATCTCCGTGAATTTTTCTCTATATTCCGGATCACGTCCCATCAAACGATTGACTAGATAATAGGCAGAGTCCATTTTCAGCAAAAACATCATACTACCCTCTACATCATTTTCCAATCCCAAATAAATTCCCACGATTGTCTCTTCTTCTTCCGAAATTGCAGAACCAAACTCCTGAAAAGATAACAACTCTACTTTCGGAACATTCATGTTGAGACGCAAATCCAACATACTCGCGATTGCTGTTGTTGCGTTTCCCGCACCAATATTTCCGATCTCTTTCAGGATATCCATGTATAACTCATTGACTTCTTCAAAACTGAATTTTCCCATGTTGTCTCCTGTCCTTTCCATGTACAAAGATTGGATATAATGCCCTGCACCATATCCAATCCCACTTTTATGAATTTTCTTTTTCTTCTATCACGCTATTAATATCAAACAGAGAAATCAAATCCTCTCCATTTTTTCCTACACCGTTAATAAAAGTACTCTTTACATCTTTTGGATTGTGTGTCACTCTGTCAATCTCATCTGTCCCCAAAGTAACTACTTCTTTTACTTCATCCACCATAATTCCCAAGACTTCTTGTTGCTCTAATTTCAATATAATAATACGACTGCTATTCGTAAATGTATCGTTTTCCAATCCCATTTTTAGTCTGAGACTCATGACAGGAACCACTTCTCCTCGCAGATTAATGACACCTTTAAAATATGGCTGAGCTTTCGGAACCCTTGTGATCTTTTGCAACCTCACAATATTGTCCACATAGCGGATGTCAATTCCATACTGCTCATTTCCAAACTTAATCACAATATATTGCTTTCTGTTATCTTCCATTGTTTCTAACTTTCTAGCTGCCATCTCAGTTCTCCTCCTCTTACATTAATATGTTGACATCCAAGATCAATGCAACCTCTCCATCCCCGAGAATCGTTGCACCACTGATCAATTTCGTCGTACTGATATATGCTCCAAGAGACTTGATAACAATTTCTTGCTGACCAATCAAATTATCTATTACAAGACCTGCCGTCTTATCACCTTTTTGCACAATGACAACTGTTAAATTCTTATCATCCTCTGCCGGTTCAAAATCCAGCGCCTGATCCATACGGATGAGCGGAATAACCTCGCCTCGAATATGTATCACTTCTTTTGACTCTACGTATTTGATATCATTAGTAGAAATATATTCAATTGTCTGAATTGAAGCCAGCGCAATCGCATATTTTTCATCACGAATTTCTACCATCAAAGCCTGAATAATGGCAAGAGTTAACGGAAGTCTGACAATAAATTTACTTCCCTCTCCCAACACAGAGCGAACCTCTACATCGCCGCCCAACGCCTCAATATTGGATTTTACAACATCAAGTCCGACGCCACGTCCTGAAATATCCGAAATCTGTTTTGCCATGGAAAAACTTGGCATAAACAAGAAATCTATAATTTCTTTCTGAGATAACTGTTCCGCCGCTTCCTGCGTCACAAGACCGCGCTCTATCGCTTTCCTCTTTACATTCTCTGTATCTATACCGTTACCATCATCCCCAACTTCTATGATAACATTATTTCCTTCCTGGAACGCATTTAGATAAATACTGCCGACTTCATTTTTACCACGCTCTTTACGCAATTCGGCACTCTCAAGACCGTGATCTGCTGAATTACGGAGCAGATGCTGCAACGGATCACCCAACTGGTCTACCACTGTTCGATCTAATTCTGTGTCCTCACCAGTCATTTCCAATTCCATCTTTTTATTTAAAGTCTTTGAAAGGTCACGAATCATCCGAGGGAATTTATTCACTACACTTTCAATCGGCACCATTCGCACTTTCATAACCGATTCGTGTAAACTTGTCGTGATTCTCTCTAAATATTCAATCTGCTCTTCAAAACTTTGGCCGCTCTCTTCTCCCTCTCCAGCTGCCGCTCCAATGGCCACCAGACTATTTTTAGCTATAATCAACTCACTGACCTGATTCATCAGTGCATCCAATTTCTCAATATCAACACGGATGGTACGATTCGTTACCGGTTTCATATTTGCTTTTCCTTTTCCAGACGCCGGTTTCCGATCCTGTTTCATCGCAACAGGTGCATTACTCTGCACTGGCATGGTCTCAGTTTTTGATTCTTCTGGTTCCACTACATCCAATTTATCGGATTCCTCGGTTTCTCCTCGCAATTCTTCTTCCTGAATAAGAGCACCTGTCACGGACTCTACTTCAGATACAGAACTTGCCGCAGTTTTGATTTTCTCAAAATCACTTTCCTCCGTATCTAGGAAAATAGAAAATTCCTGTTCAAATTTTTCCTCTTCAATCTCTTTCGCAGAAGGTTTATACACAATAATATGTCCATAGTCTTCGACCGCCCGAAAAACCAAAAATGCACGAGCCGCCTTCAAAAGACAATCCTTTTGAATGGTTATCGTCATTTCATAGACTTTATGTCCGGCATCCTGAGCTGTTTTAATATTTTCTTCTTCTTCCTCACTTAAAGCAAACTCATGCTGATTTTTCACTTCAATATCAGACTCCTGCTGTTCCTCTTCTTCACCAGAATTTTCTTCCGCCTGATTCGCAGCAGTTCCCTCTTTAAGAATTGCGTTCAATTCCTGAATAATAGCCTCATTTTCATTCGTTCCCTCATCCGAAGTGGATTTGACATTTTCTAAATACTCACTAATTGCATCTAGACAATCAAACATTACATCGATCAAAGCACTTGTTACTTTCATGCGATCACTGCGGACTTCCTGAAACAAATTCTCCATATCATGAGTCAGATGCTGCATCCGCTTAAATCCCATCGTACCCGCCATTCCTTTTAAGGAATGTGCAGCTCGAAAGAGCTCATTGATCACATCTTTATCCTCAGGTTCCTTTTCCAGTGTCATAATACCATCATTCAAATTCTGTAAATGTTCACTGGTCTCATCAATAAAAATTTCAAGGTATTGGCTTACATCCATATCACTTTACCCCCACATTCTTAATTATCGCTTGCGCAATTTCATTTAATGGAACTATTTCATCTGCTACTTTTGAGTCAACAATCGATTTTGGCATTCCGTACACCACACAGGTCTCCTCGTTTTGTGCAATGGTATGTATCGGCCTATGCTTCCCAAGCTCCAAAATTCCTTTTGTTCCGTCTGCTCCCATTCCCGTCAAAACAACACAGATAATCTGATTATAATCGCAATCTTTCAAAGATTGATAAGTCAGGTTTGCACACGGCTTCAGACCACCGATTGCCGCTTCATCACTTAATACAATTTTATGTCCAGTTGGTGTCTTTCTCACCAACATATGTCTGCCACCCGGAGCAATGTAGACAATACCACTTCGAAGTGTATCTCCATCTTCTGCTTCCTTGACAATTACTTCGCTAATCTCATTCAATCTCTGTGCCATCGTCTTTGTAAAACCTTTTGGCATATGCTGTACTAAGACTACAGGTGCTTTCATATTAGCCGGAAGATATGGAATCACACTTTGCAATGCCTTCGGTCCTCCTGTAGAACACGCAAGAGCTACGAGTTTATTTCCCGGTATATTTTTTGGCGCGACATGATGATTGATCGAAGGACTGGCATATTTCTCACTTGCCCGAATATTTCTTTTCTCCTGATTACAACTCAAAACCGCTCTTAAGACATTTAAGAGATGATTTTTAAATTCCTCTCCTCTCGCCTCGATAATGTTCATCGGTTTTGGCACGAAATCCACTGCACCGCGTTCCATGGCCATGATTGTCGTCGTCGCATCTTTTGTCGTCAGAGTACTCACCATAATAACCGTGGCTTTGATCTTTTCCTCATGCAATTTTTCTAACAATTCCAAACCATTCATCTTCGGCATATTTACATCCAAAATTACCGCGTCATAATTGGCAATTTTTAATTTTTCATATGCCTCCAAACCGTCCCTGCAAACATCATTTGCCCGAAATAGCTCATCTGTGTTGATTATATCACAAATTACCCTTCTCATGAGTGCAGAGTCATCTACAACCAAAATATTTTTCATAAAATCACCCATTCTCACGTCTGCGTATACGTCGCTCTTCTTCAAAAATATATCGAATAATATCTTCTCTCACTTCATGATCTCTCATGATAAACTCGATTCTGGCCTCATATCGCTTCTCTTGAGGAATCATTTCCCTGCAAGAAACAACCCTTCCTATGATACAGTATTCTTTGTCTATATTTTCTGTGACCAATTGCAATCCCATTAAAATGTATTCATTATCTTCAAATTTTTCTTTGGAAACGATTCTCGCTCCGCCTCCACTGATATCTAAAATCGTGGCTGCATTCGGATCTTCCAGTGCTCTTTCATTCTGCAAAACTTCCAATATCTGGTCTGCATCACCTACTTTTAAAAGATCCTCTGAAAGTCGATAATATTTGATATCCATCATACACGGAAAACGATAATATTCTCTTCTTTGCAGTTTTCTAAGTTGCGTTTTTAACTCTATTTTCAACATATGAATGTTGTTGGCTTTAAAACGCTCTTTGACCTGTCCAACCCCTCTAAAAAGATTTCTCTTCGTATAAAATGAAAACTCGTAGCGTCCCCCTAAACGCAGCAGTATATATTTTCCCTCTTCCATCGGCATAGAAATGTCGATATCTTCGTTCTCATAAATTTCTTGTATTTTGCTCTTATAGACATGCGGTACCACCGCAGCTTCTTGCTGCTTTATCTGCCGTATCTCTCTAATTTCCACGTCATCTCCCGGATACAAAATATTTGAAACCATCTTTTCACCTCAACTAATTGTTTTTATTCAAAATGTCCGTAATAAGCTGTGAAAAACTTTTCCTCATTACAAACTGGTTTTGTTCACGATTGGCAAGGTTTTGAGCCAATACCTCAAAAGCCCTGGAAATATTGGAATCTGGAGCAAAAAGAGACACTGCCTTTTGCTGACGCACTGCTTTCTCAATGTTTATATCTTGTGGAATCATCCCAAAATAATTCAGACTGCCATGTAAAAATTGTGTCACAACTGACTCCAATTTTTCATATACCGAGCGTCCCTCTGTAGAACTGTCCACTTTATTCGTAATCACATGAATCTGTATTCCATTCTTTTTAAACCCTGGATTCCGATATAAAGCTTTTAACAGCGAATAGGAATCTGTCAGCGAACTCGGCTCCGGTGTTGTGATAAGCAACACCTCTGGACTCGCAAGCACAAATTCTAAAACACTATCCGATACCCCAGCACCGGTATCAATCAACAAAAAATCCGCAAGTTGATCCAATCCTGAAAGGCTGTGTACCAGATAAGAAATCTGATCTTTGGAAAGATTATTCATTGGAGTAATACCTGATCCCCCTGAAATAAAGCCAATTTCCATCGGCCCTTCCGTTATAATTTCTTTGATATCTCTACCGCGATATATCAAATCACTCAAATTATATTTAGGGATAGCTCCTAACATCACTTCCACATTTGCAAGACCTAAATCTGCATCAAAAATAATCACTTTCTTTCCCATTTTTTGCAGCTGAATGGCCAAATTCACAGCCACACTCGATTTGCCAACTCCTCCTTTGCCGCTGGTAATCGTAATTACTCTAGCTTTTGACACATTTCTCTGATTCTGCAATTTGATCACATTTCTAATTCCTTCCGCCTGATCCATGGATCATTTTCCTCCTAATAGATTTTTCACAATTTTTTGCGTGTCAAAAATCTCAATGTCATCTGGTACGTTCTGACCATTTGTAATATAAGATAACTCTGCCTCAGAATATAATCTTACATTTAACAAATTTCCATAAGTAGACGTTTCATCCAATTTTGTAAATATAATTTTATAATTCGCAATTGCCCGATAGATATCTATAATATCCAGTAAATCCTTATATTTTGTAGTAGCGCTGAGCACCAGATATACAGATTTATCATATTTTTCATCAACACTTTCTATCAATTCCTTAATATCTTCCCGCTGTGCCTCATTTTTATGAGAAAATCCAGCTGTATCCACC
Source organism: Lachnospiraceae bacterium (assembly GCA_022790905.1). Classification (GTDB taxonomy): domain Bacteria; phylum Bacillota; class Clostridia; order Lachnospirales; family Lachnospiraceae; genus Maccoyibacter. The sequence continues at coordinate 11,477 of JAAVYC010000187.1, forward strand.
AAGACAAGATCAAATTCCTCCAAATTCTCGATCGCCTGATTCATTTCCTCCATCGAATAGATGATAGTAAACGGTTCGTCCAAAATATTCGCATAAGTCCGAAGCTGTTCCGTCGCGGCAATTCGATAGGTATCCGCCGTCAAAAAGGCAACCTTTTTTCCCTGTTCCAACTTATATTTAGAAGCTATCTTTGCAATGGTGGTCGTCTTTCCAACTCCAGTCGGTCCAATAATAAATACCACTTTTGGTTTCGAACCACTCAGATCGATCGGCTTTGGCTGACCAAATTTAAGAATCAGTTTCTGATAGACATTTGAAAGTATATAGTCCACATTATTCCCGGCCTTCATCACATTCCCAAGCTCATCTAAAATTTGATTCGCATAGATTTCACTCACATCATTGCCCAAAAGAGTTTTATAAAGCATCTTGACAAAATGGAAGTTCTCAGCTCCCCCTGCTTTTATCTTCTCTTTTTTCTCTATCTCTAGATCTTCTTCTTCCTCATCATCCTCATACGTATCTTTCGAAAAACGATTTTGAATCATGTTTTGAAGATTATCGAGACGCTCTTCTATTCCGTTCGTATCCGGTCTAGACTCCTTTAAAACTTGTTCAAAGACATCTGCTTTTCGCGCTGCTTCCTCCTCTTCTCTCCTCTTAAAAGACGGAACCTGTATCGGCTCATCTGCTGTGAAATTGATCTGTTCGTGCGCTTTTAATGGAGAGTGAAACGCATTCGCCGACATCGTCTGTTCCGTTTCCTCTTTTGCTGCAGTCACTTCATACGTTGCCTTTTTCAGTGCACCAAACATTCCTTTGGGCTTGATGGTACGTATATTCATAATCACTACGTCCATCCCCATCTCTTTCTTTGCCTTTTCAATTGCCTCTGCTTCCGTTTTACCCTGAAATTTATTAATTATCACTGATCTGTCACCATCCCAACTGATTGTAACTCAACATTTGAGTCCACTTCGTTATATGAAATTACTATCAAATCCTTAAAATATTCCTCTGTCAGTTTCTTAAAATACATTCTCACAATCGGGGAAGTAATAATAATTGGATTTTTCCCCATATTTTCAAGTTTCGCAATCTCAGTCTCCACAGAATCCATAATCGTCTTCGTCTTTTCAGGATCCAAAGTCAGATATGCCCCTTGCTCTGTCTGTTTTACAGAGGACATGATTTCCTGCTCCACTTTCGGATCAAGAGTCACAACATTTGTCACTTCATTCGCTGGGAAATACTTATTAGAAATCGCACGTTTCAAGCTTTGGCGCACATATTCTGTCAACACATCTGTATCTCTCGAGGTGGATGCATGATCCGCTAGAGTCTCGAAAATAGAAAGTAAATCTCGGATAGAAATTCCTTCGCTCAAAAGATTTTGCAATACCTTTTGAATCTCTCCAAGTCCCAGCAATTTCGGTGTCAGCTCTTCCACCAAAGCCGGATTGCTCTCCTTAATATTTTCAATAAGATTCTGTACATCCTGTCTTGTGAGTAGCTCTGCAATATGATTTCTGATAACTTCCGTCAAATGAGTTGCTATGATAGACGGAGGGTCTACGACGGTATAGCCAAGACTCTCTGCCCGTTCCCTCTGCCCTTCTGTAATCCAAATTGCAGGCAGATGGAAAGATGGTTCAAATGTCGGAATACCTGTGATTTCCTCTGTCACATATCCCGGATTCATTGCCATATAGTGATCAAATAAAATCTCACCTTCTGTAATCTGAATCCCTTTTATTTTAATAATATACTGATTGGGATTCAACTGTATATTGTCACGCAATCGAATAATCGGGACAACTGTTCCTAATTCCAACGCAATTTGCCTTCGTATCATCACGACTCGATCCAGCAAATCTCCGCCTTGATTTACATCGGCAAGCGGAATAATTCCATATCCAAATTCCAATTCCACCGGATCCACCTGCAAAAGCGACACCACATTTTCAGGCCTTCGGATTTCATCTGCCTCCGCCTCCGCTTCTGCAACCTCATCTTCAATACTTTCAATTCCAACATCCGTCTGCATTTTTCTGCCACTGATCAAAAAAACTGCTCCCAAAGGCACAAAAAGAACGGCATTGAGTGGAGTGACAATTCCTAAAAATGCCAAGGTCGCTCCCACTAAATAAAGGACTTTTGGGATTCCAAAAAGCTGTTGCACCAAAATCTGTCCAAAATCGGCATCTTTTGACGCTTTCGTGACTAAGATACCGGTCGAAAGCGAAATTAAAAGAGATGGGATCTGACTGACAAGTCCATCACCGATTGTCAATAGACCATACTGCTGAATCGCAGATGAAAATTCCAACCCCTGACTCATAACTCCCATAGCAGTACCACCGACTAAGTTGATCAGCGTAATAATTAAACCCGCCGTGGCATCTCCCTTTACGTATTTTGTAGCACCATCCATCGCTCCAAAGAAACTCGATTCTGACTGGATTTTTTCTCTCCGCTCTCTCGCCTGCTTTTCATCGATCGTTCCGGTATTCAAATCTGCATCGATAGCCATCTGTTTTCCCGGCATCGCATCCAGGGTAAATCTCGCCGTTACTTCCGATACACGCTCGGAACCTTTATTGATCACGATAAACTGAATTAAAATCAAAACAATAAAGATAATGGCACCAATAATCATATCGCCGCCACCAACGAAATTTCCAAAGGTTTCGACAACATTTCCAGGATCTCCTGTCGTTAAAATCAAACGAGTAGAGGAAACATTGAGCGAAATTCTAAAAATTGTCGTAAATAACAGGAGCGTTGGAAAAAATGACATTTCCAAAACTTCCTGCACAAATAATGTGTTAAATAAAATAATCAAAGCAATCGATAAATTGACCGCTAACATGACATCCAATAAAATATTTGGAATTGGAATGATAAAGAAAATAACCGCACAGAGCAGATATACCGCTACTCCTAAATCCGCTTTTTTCATGGTTATTTTCCTCCTTCTTTTTTAATCTTTTCTATTCTGGGTGTTTTATATGATATACCAATGCCAAAACCTCCGCTACTGCCTGATACAGTTCAGGAGGAATCTCCTGTCCAATATCCACAGTAGCATACAACGTTCTGGCAAGTGGTTTATTTTCTACTATCTCTACATGGTTCTCTTTTGCAACTTCACGTATTTTCAAGGCCATATAATCTTCACCTTTTGCCAATACGATCGGCGCTTTTGCCGACTCATTATCATAAACGATTGCAACAGACAAATGGGTCGGGTTTGTAATAACAACATCCGCTTTTGGAACATCCTGCATCATACGCCTCTGTGAAACTTCACGCATTTTAGATCTCTGTCTACCTTTGATCTCAGGATTTCCCTCTGTATTTTTATACTCATCTTTGACTTCTTGTTTCGTCATCTTCATTTCTTCATTAAAATGATGTTTCTGATATGCCCAGTCCAAAATTCCTACAAGAAGATAGATGAGACTAATCTTAAGTCCTGTATTGATGATTACCGAACCGCAAAGCATAATTGCCTGCAATAACGGAATTTCATACAATATAAACAATTGTTCTTTCTGATCATTAACACTCGTATACGCTACATATACAATTAATCCAATCTTTAACACAGATTTCACAAGTTCAAAAAGAGATTCCTTTGAAAACATTCTTTTAAAACCATTGATTGGATTGAACTTATCCAACTTAGGCTGCATCGGTTTTGTGCTGACTTTCCATCCCACTTGAACAATGCCGATAAACAATGCCACAATGACTCCGACAAGCAAAAACGGTAACAGAATCTTCAAAGAATCAACAATCACCATCCGAAAGACCTGATGCGCCGTAAAGCTACTCATATCTTTCCCACCAGCTTCGGCAATCTCCGGTATCTTATTATATACTGCTGAGAATTCTTCTATAAATCCTCTCCCTATATAAGAAACAAAAATTTTCAACACCAAAAATAAAGCAATCAAGTCCACAGCAGAACTCAATTCTTTGCTCTTTGCAACTTTTCCTTCTTCTCTGGCATCTTTTAACTTTTTTGCCGTGGCTGGTTCCGTCTTTTCTCCACCAGGACCATCTTTCGCAAACCACTGAAGGTCATATTTCAAATAAAATTTCATTTTTTATCAGTACATTCCTTCTATAAATGCTACCATCAACCTTTTCATTTCCTTAAAAATGAAATTAGAGATATTCGGCAACAACCGAACGGTCAGAAATAAAACTAAAAATCCCACTAAAATCTTCAGCTGCATACCTATTGCAAACATATTCATCTGTGGCGCTACTTTTGCCATGATTCCAAGAATGGAATTCAAAATCATCATAACTACGAAAACCGGCAAAATAATACGAAAGGCTATGACAAACATATCCGTCATATACATCAAAAACGATGTAAACAAATGTTCCCAGTCAAAAATTTGTCCATTGACCGGTATCAATTCATAGGAATCTACAACAGCCCTCAAAATGTAATGATGCATATCCGTGATCACCAATAATAACAGTAAGAAATAATTATACAATTGCCCCGTAATATTAACCTGTGAATTCGTTAAAGGATCAAATTCTGTTGCCATAGAAAGACCAATCTCCATGTCAATCATGTTTCCCGCTAATAAAATAATGGAATTACAAACATTTGCCGCAAACCCAATAAGCAATCCTGTAATTCCCTCCCTTATAATGATAATGCCAAACCCAAATACTCCTTCATAACTAAGTTCAGCTCTTGGCAAAATCTGATATAATAACAGAGAAATCAAAAGAGATAAACCTGCCTTTACACGAAGTGGTGTATTCTTCGTCCCATAAAATGGCGCCACTGTTACAAAGCTCGCTACTCTTACCAGTATCATTAAAAAATATTCAAATGTATCTAAAGAAAAACTATAATTCACCATCGTTTTTTAACTTAGGTACACACTAAAACTGGACCACAAAGTCGTAATAAATTCTGTCAATTGCGTCAACATCCAAGAACCAAAAAGCATCAACCCCAAGAAAACCGCCAAAATTTTAGGAACAAAAGTCAATGTTTGTTCCTGAATCGATGTCACTGTCTGAAAAATACTTACAATCAAACCTATGATCAGAGACACCAACAACAACGGTGCCGCTACTGTAATAATCGTATAGATTGCCTGACTCGCAATATCAAGTACTTCTCCTTGTGTTATCATTCATTTCACCTCTTCTATCTGCCTCAATAAAATGTTTTCACGAGATTCCCAATCACAAGATCCCATCCATCTGCCAGAATAAATAACAGAATCTTAAATGGCAGAGAAATCGTTGTCGGCGGAAGCATCATCATACCCATCGACATCAATACCGATGATACAACCATATCAATCACGATAAAAGGAATATAAATAATAAATCCGATAATAAATGCCTGTCTCAACTCACTGATAATAAACGCCGGTATCAAAACACTATTTGGTATATCATCATTTTCCTCATATGTCACGTCCGCTATCTCACAAAACAAATTGACATCCTTCTTCTGCACCTGCCCGTACATAAATTCACGAATTGGCTTCATACCAGCCTCTAAAGCCTGCTCCTGCGTAATCTCACCTGCATCTAAGGGTTTGATTGCTTTTTCATTCACCTGTGTAAACACCGGCGCCATAATAAACAATGTCAAAAATAATGCCAATCCCACAAGAATCTGATTGGGCGGAGAAGTCTGTGTACCGATAGCGGTCCTTATAAAGTGAAGAACTATAATAATTCTCGTAAAAGAGGTCAACATGATCAGAATCGAAGGTGCCAGTGCAATCACTGTCAAAAACAACAAAATTCGAATCGGTGCTGAAAGGCTTCCACCTTGATTATTATAGGCAATGGACAGACCATTATTTACATCTTCTGCCGCAGTTCCTATCTCATCTCCATCCCCTGTCACTTGCCCTATATCTCTCCCAGCAGTTGCATATACAGTCTGACCTGATTCCATAAAAAGGACTGTTGCCAAGACAATGACTGCAAAAATAACAGAGAAGATACAATATCTCTTTTTAAACTTTTTCATTTCATCCGCCTATTTCCTTGGCAGGCGTTCTTTTAATTTATTCAGAATCTCCTGAAAATTTTCTCCTGCCTTCGTTTGTTTCGTCATATCATACACATCAAGGCTTTTTAATTGCTCTTCCGTCAGCGTTGTCAACATCGTAATCTCATCTTTTCCAATACCGACTACCAAATAAACCTCCCCTGCCTCAACAATCTGTATATATTTATTTTGAGTCAATCTCAACGTTTCTACAACCCGTAAATTTTTATTATACGAGTTACTTTTTTGGTAACCTGCGATCCATTTCGTAGTAACAAAAGTAATTGCCAAAACAAAAATAAAAATCAAGAGAACTCCCAACAACTGCATAAAACTGCCGAAACCGGAAGCCTTCACCTGCAACAAAACCATTTTAACCAACTACTTTTTTTACAGCTTCTAAAACGCGCTCTGCCTGAAATGGTTTTACAATAAAATCTTTCGCTCCTGACTGAATTGCTTCAATCACCATTGCCTGCTGTCCCATTGCAGAACACATGATGACACATGCATTTGCATCACCCTCTTTAATTTTCTTCAAAGCCTGGATTCCATCCATTTCCGGCATAGTGATATCCATCAATACCACATCCGGTTTTGTTTCCTGATATTTCTCCACTGCTTTTGCTCCATTCTCAGCCTCTCCAGCTATGTCGTAACCATTTTTTGTGAGAATGTCCTTAATCATCATTCGCATAAATGCCGCATCGTCACAAATCAAAACATTTTTTGCCATAATTTTCATCTCCTCGCTTTTATTATTAAACTATTTCCGTAATTCTAACACCAAAACTCTCTTCAATTACAACTACTTCACCTTTTGCCACATACTTTCCGTTGACCAATATATCAATTGGCTCGCCAGCAATTTTGTCCAACTCAATAATCGTTCCCGGCGAAAGATCCAAAATTTCTTGTATGGACTTACTGGTTCTTC
>JAAVYC010000188.1 GCA_022790905.1 Lachnospiraceae bacterium
ATTGACAGGTAACTTTTTGAGACACGCCTAATTCAGACCATTTTATTTTTTTCTCCATACTATGTTGTTTTTCATAAATGCACTGTGTATAAAGCATTTCTTCATAGACAGCAAGACAAATAGAACGATAACGCCCTGCCGTGACTTCTGCCTGATTTCTCAATTGTCTATAGATATTTGGCTGTAACGCTCTGACCACTTTTTTCGCCCACTCGTCTACATCCTCTTTTGTCCGAAAACCATTAACACCGTCTTTTACAATATCATCCACACCCGTCGCACGAACTGCCACAACAGGATTTTTCCCTGCCATTGCCTCTGCAAGTACAATTCCCTGCGTCTCCGATTTTGAAGCATATAAAAATAAATCTGCCGCATTTAAATAGTCCTTCACCTGTTCATTGTCCACACTTCCGACAAAAACGATCTCCTCTGCAATTCCCAACTTTTCTGCCAAACGCTCCAAATGTTCTCTTTGACTTCCCTCTCCAATATACATCAGACAAAAATCCGGTCCCAAAATCTTTTTTACCTCCGCAATTCCATAAAGCAAAAATTCCGGATTCTTCTCCTCCTCCAATCTCGAAATGGTACAAAACAAATGTCTTTTCCCTTTTAAATATTGTTCCCTTAGCTCCCTCGAACGTCTCTCATCCGGTATAAAAAATTCTTCTGCAAGTCCTGTTGGAAATACGGAAATTGGTGTCTTCGTCCCATTCTTCTGTATTACTTTTTGCATTCCCAGAGATGGCGCTAGCACCAGATCGCAGTGATTCGTAAACCATCTCATATATTCTGGTATTAATAAGTTCTGCGTAAGACTTAATAATTTCTTTTTTAAAAAAACGGCTTTTCCTTTCAACTGAAACCAACCCAAATAATGAAGATAATCCTCATAGCGAGTGTGATATGTGTAAATAACGGGAATTTTGTATTTCTTTCCAAGATGCAGTGCACAATTGCCAATAAAAAGGGGGTGATGCACATGGATACAATCAAAAGATTCTTTCTCAAAAACGCTATGAATTTCTCTCATAAAAATTGTGGGATATGGCATTCCATTTTTAATTTTATGTTTTCCTGTGCGATAACGAATAATTCTCTCTTCTGCCATAAGATCCCATTCTTCCGTGCCCTCGTATTTCGGCGCAAAAATCACAACCTCATGCCCAAGTTTTTTCAATTCCTTCGCCTGGCGTTCTATAGAAATTTGGATCCCTCCCACAAATGGTTTATAATTATTTGTTAACATTGCTATTTTCATCTTTTATTCCCTCCTTCATTTCCACGAACAACAATCCAAGCAATCACACTAACACAGATCTCTGACTCTAATCAACAATTTCTCATTAAGCCAAGACTTTCATCGCTGCTTCTCCGAAAAAATAACCGGCTCCCACAAAAACCAGATTCCACACAAAAATTCCGAGCGCAGAACTGACTGTATATTTCCAAAAATTCATCTGAACCATTCCCGCTGGAATAGAGATAATTGTTCGAACCATAGGGAGCAGTTTGCTGATAAAGACTCCCATCTCTCCCTTTTCCCTGAGCATTTCCATTTTCTCTTCAATTACATCCTTATGCTTTGGAAATTTTTTAAAGTAAAAGCCCATTAATTTCGGTCCTCCCCATCTGCCGAGCAGATATAAAATCCAGCTGCCTGTCAATCCAGCCAGCACCGTCAAGATCATGACCATCGGAAAACTAATCTCTCCATTTGCCGCCCAAACACCAGACAAAGGCATAATCACTCCCGCTGGAAATCCCGGCAGATTCATATATTCAAGCAAAACAATGAGATAGATAAAAAACGCTCCATAACGCAAAAAATAACTTGTCAACATTTGAATATCCATGAAAAAAATCACCTCTTACTATCTTACATTTTTTTCTCTATTTATTATAACGACTCACCCCCGAACTTGTCTCCAAAATCAGAAAATATTAAGAATATATTAAAGATTTTTTACAATAAAAAAACTCCCTCCTGACAGTTTGCCAAGAAGGAGCCTTTTCATATTTCCCGTTTATTTTCTCTGTCCATAAGTTTGGAATTTGACTGCCATAATTTCCATCTCTTCATCACTTAAAATGACTGGGGTTCCAATACTCTTTGCCTTTACATAGACTTCTGCACAGTGCTCAATCTCTTCTGCGACATTGAACGCATTTAAAATATCTACTGACCCCGCAATCAATCCATGATTTGCCATCAGTGCCGCTCTGCGATCTTTCATCGCCTCAAACGTATTTTCTGCCAATTCTTTGGTTCCAAAAGTCGCATATTCGCCACAACGCACATTTTTACCGGAAAGCGCTACAAGATAGCTAGAAGCCGGAAGATCCTCGCGGTTTGTTGCGAGCACAGTGGCATAAACGCTGTGTGCATGTACCACTGCATCGATATCATCTCTTTTCACATAAAAGATTCTATGTAACTCGCTCTCGCTAGACGGTTTTCTCTCTCCCTCTACAACCTTTCCATCCATGTCAAGCACCACGACATCCTCTGCTTCCATTTCAAAATAATCCACTCCGCTTGGACTAATGGCAAACAAACCTTCTTCTCTGTTGCAGATACTGATGTTTCCGCCAGTTCCTTTTGTAAGTCCTGCCTCAATCAGTTTTCTACAGTATTTTACTACGTCTTCTCTCTCTTTTTTTAATAACATATCTATTCTCCTATTCCGATTAGTAACGATATTGATACAATAAATGCTCTCCCCGCAAGAATCTCTTGACATCTGCCACTACCTGTCTGGTGTGATTTGCCAGCACATCCGTTGTCGCACCTGCGATATGCGGAGTAATGACTACATTATCCAACTCTTGAATATACGGATGATTTTTCGCAATTGGCTCACTCTCATAGACATCAAATGCTGCCCCTGCAATCCGTTTTTCTCTCAATGCCTCTATCAAAGCTTCCTCATCCAAAACGGCACCTCTCGACGCATTGATCAGATAAGCCGTCGGTTTCATCATCGCAATTCTCTCTTTGTTGATAAGCTTTGTCGTCTCCTCTGTCACTTTCATATGGGAGGTGATAAAGTCTGAATTTTTCATCACTTCTTCCACAGACTCTGCCTTTTTAACAGCAAATTCCTCGATTTCAAGCTCTCCCTGATACGGATCATAGACCAAAAGCTGCATATCAAATGCTCTCGCAATTCTTCCCACTTTTTTACCGATACTTCCATAACCGAGAATTCCAAGTGTTTTTCCTTTTAACTGCATGCCTTTAAATACAGTATAAGGTGAATCTGCAGAAGCCCCCCAGACAACATCCGCTTTTAGACCTGCTTTGGTTTTTGTACGGTTATCTCCCTCACTGGTGAACTTTCCTTCCTTTAATGCCATATATGCCATCGGAATCTTTCTCGCAATAGAAATCATCAGCCCGATTGTGAGTTCCGCTGTACAGTCAGAATTTCTTCCCGGTGTATAGAGTACCGGAATATTTCTCTCTTTCGCCGCTTCCATATCCACATTGACCGGAGTGGCCCTCGTACATGCAATCAATTTTAGATTCGGAGCATTCTCAATGACCTGTCTGGTGATATCATCGTAGCTTGTGATAATGATATCCGCGCCTTTTGACTTCTCCATCAACGTCTCTTCGTCAAATTTTGGAAGTCCAATGGCCCATCCCTCTTTTACTACGTCGCAGTATTCATAAAGGGGCTCTAACTCCTTTTCCTCATATTCTGCTGAAAAAAATACTTTCAACTTTTCCATGCTGTTCCTCCTCAATCCATTTCTTTTATTTTTTCTGTCACTTGGTGACGCTTTTTCCACAATGGACTCATTGTCTCTCGGATCTCTTTGTATAATTCGTAGATGAGATCATATTTTTCCGTATTTTTCAGATTTGGCTCATAGATGTGCTTATAATGACATGCTTTTTCTACGGCTTCTTCGTAATCTTTATACATTCCAGTTGCAACACCTGCAATCATACTAACGCCTTTTGCTCCCATCTCTGTACCGTCTACAATATAAACTGGACTTCCCATTGCATCTGCAATCATCTGTGCCCATACGGCGCTCTTTGCCCCGCCGCCTCCTAAGAAGAGTTTATTTCCTTTTTCAATACCTGCTAAACAATCTTTGATGGAAAGAGTAATTCCCTCATAGACAGCTCGTACCAATGTCTCTCTTGTCGTCGGCTGGCTGATGCCAAAGAAATTAGCTCTCGCATATGGATCAATAAATGGCGATCTCTCGCCTGCCACACTGAGATAAGGATGATAGATGACTCCACCGCATCCTACTGGAACAGATTCTACCATTTTATCAATCTCTTTAAAGTCTTTCGTACCGGCAATATTTTCCAACATCCAGTCGATATTTGGCGTACCGTTCATCGTGCCCTGGAACAACATATACAAATCCTTCACAGGATGCTTTTCAAATCTGGTCTCTTCTTTTCCAAAATCACAGTTGTCTTTGCTATAAATAATTTGGTTTGCACAAGTTGTACCGAGCGCAACACACACCTCGTTCTCATGAATTACACCTGTTCCCAAAGTCGTCGAACAGACATCGCCCGCTCCGGCGATCACTGGTGTTCCCTCTTTTAATCCGAGCTGCTTTGCAACATCTTCTTTTACGCCTCCAACGATTGTACTTGGCGCATTTGGCTCTTTGATATAAGAGATATAATCTCCTAATCCCACTGCCTCTAACAATTCTTTGGCTACAGTCTCTGTCTGTACGTCGATCAATGTAGTGCAGGAATCTGTCAGCTCTCCGGTAACTACTCCAGTCAGTTTATAGCGGATCCAGTCTTTACAGAAGAATACGGCGCTCGCCTTGTCTAAAATTTCTTTTCGATTATTCTTCATCCAGAGAAGACATGTCAGCTGTCCACCCGCAATTGGAGGTGTCCCCGTAGTTTTGTGCATCATCTCTCCGAGTTCCGCTCTCTCCTGTGTCATAAATTCTACTTCACGGCTCGCCCTCGCATCACACCATAAAATAGAATTTTGAACCGGATTTCCGTCTGCATCGATTAACCAGCATCCTTCTCCCTGTCCAGTGACACCAATTCCCGAAATCTCATCTGGCGTTGCCGGTCCATTTTCCATCACTCTGCGAATACACTCTGCAGTTCTCTCCCACAGCAGATTCATATCCATATCTACCATGGTATCCCCGATATAAATCGGTTCGTTTTCCATGGACTCTACTTGTACTTCTCTTCCCTCAAGATCAAATAATACCGCTTTTACATTTGTTGTCCCCGCATCAATACCAATTACATAGTTCATATGTCTTCTCCTTCCTTTTCTATAAATCTTACTTTTGTAATTTAATATTACTTTTGTATCTGTAGTATTAATATACACCTGTGCACTACATTTGTCAATCTATTTCTCATTTGTCATACCCACTAATTTTTCCACAAAAATAAAAGCCCTTTTTCTCATTGCCAATGAAACGGTTTCTTTTACTGCCGCGCAACAAAAAAATCTCGCAAAGCGAGATTTTTTCTTGTTCTAACTAATTTTGTTTTACTTGTACTACCTATTCGGTGAAATCACAGACTCTTTGCGCCGTATCATCGTCAATGATAAGCGTATTAATACAACCACTCTTTAGAGCCCCGACAATCGCTTCCACTTTCTCTCTTCCTGTCGCCACTGCCATCACATTTGGAATTGTCCTAAGATCCTCCAGACTCACCCCAATAATCCTTTTACGCAGCTTACAGCTTTCCCCGTCTCCATCTATCCGCAAAAAATTCAGACAAATATCCCCACAAAATCCCTCATTTTGCAACTTCAAGATTTCCTCTCTTGGAAATACGTCCTTTTGCCAAATCGTACATTTTTCTCCCAATTCACCGATTCCAATTAAAGCAATATCGCATTTTCTGATCCATTCAAAACTCTTTTTCAGCACTTCTTCTTCCATAAGACATTTCTTTGTCTCGGCGTGTACCACCACGTTTGGCGCATACATCATAAAACTAGGACAATCCAATTTATTCGCCAGATTCCTTACAATCTCGTCTGCTGTTACAGCGCCTTCCCACATATTTTGCGTTCCAACTAATTGGATCACCCGGCATTCCCCTCTTTTTCTATATTGCATATGCCCAACCGTTGCCGTTAATGTCTCACCCCAGGAAACTCCAACAATCGATTTATTCTGTACAATTCTCTCAAAATGTCTTGCCGCAGCCTCCGTCACCGCCTGAAAAATGTGCTTTTCTGTATCATTTTCATGACTTTCCACAACAACCGCCTGTTTGAGATGGAACTTCTCCTCTAATCTTTGTTCTAAAGACATACTCCGTTCAAGTTCTCCATTGACGACAATGGATACGACTCCCTTTTCTACTAGCGAGTTCATAATCTGATTTACTTTCTGTCTCGTAAGTGATAATCTTTTCGCAATCTCATCCTGTGTCAGACCCAGCGTATAATAAAAATGTGCAATTTTGACGTCCAACTTTCTGTTATCCATCTCATTTCCTCCTTTGCCTCCGCATGAATGATTTCCTCACACGTATGCTTTCTCAGACCATATTAACAAATTTGGAAAAATTTTACCAATTATTTTTTTACAGCTTCCATTTCTTTGAGCATATTCTCCGCAAAAATTCCATATCCTTTGGACGCATCCTGAACAAAGACATGTGTGACAGCACCGATCAATTTTCCATTTTGTATAATCGGGCTTCCGCTCATCCCTTGCACAATTCCCCCTGTCGCAGACAGCAATTCTTTATCACTCACTGTAAACTGTATCCCTTTATTTGCTTCACTTGTATGAAAATTTGTCTCCGTAATCTCAATCTCATAACTCTTGCGCTCTCCTTTTAATGTACAAATGATCTCTGCTTTCCCGTGCTCCACTTCCTGCTTATATCCTACAGGCAGCGCCTCTACATTAGAAAGTTCCGGAGGAATCTCGTTTAATTCTCCGTAAACACCTGCCCTTGTGTTGCCATCCACACTTCCTAGGCAATACTGACTGCTATAATTAATTACACCGGTCAATTCTCCCGGTACGCCCTTCTCTCCCTTTACAATTCCGATGATATCCGTCTGATACAAAAGCCCTTTTTCCATATCGATCAGCGTGCTCGTGTCCGCATCGCTCACTCCATGTCCCAAAGCCCCGTAATTTCCCTGTGCATCTGTAAACGTCATTGTTCCAACTCCCGCTAAATCATCGCGGACCCAGACTCCTATTTTGTAAGAATTCTCCGGCGTCATAACAGCTTCTAGTGCAAGCTCTATTTCTTCTCCGTTCCGATCCAACCCGAGTGTCAGTTTTTCTTTGCCATATTGATTCACTTTATCGATCAATTCTTCTTTTGTGGAAATCTTTTCTCCGTTGACACTCAAAATATAGTCTCCACTTTTCAACAAATATTTGGCAGGTTCCAAGTTATCTCCTCCCGCACTCACAATCGGACTTGTCCCAATCACGAGAACTCCCTTTGTCTTTACATAGATCCCCACAGGCATCCCCCCTGGAATCAGAGTCTGCTCCGCTTTTTCCTCCACATAAATTTCTTTTAGAGGCAATATTCCAAACATTTTACAGCTAACGGTATAGTGTGAATCCTTGGTCTTTGCTCCTACACTATTTTTTTCAAATACCATGGAAGCCAAGGTCGCCGTCTTATCTTCCGTCGCTGTTTTTTCTAGGCTAAGCGGTATACC
>JAAVYC010000189.1 GCA_022790905.1 Lachnospiraceae bacterium
ATAGTAAGGGAGATGAATGGATATGGCGAATGAAAATAGTAAAATTCTTACACTGGAGGAAGAAATGCAACTGAGGAAGCCAATCGATGATTATGTTGGTGGAATTCAGGCAAAGATTGACAGTCTCAGGGCAGAAGAATCTCCCAATAAAGGAGAGATTTCAAAGCTGATTCGGGAGGCGGAAGAGTATCTGAAAGAGCATTTTGACCGGGATTATTATCAGAAAGTGAAAGCGTCCTGTGAGCAGGAAAAGATACAGGCAAAGGAGAGCTATGAGAAAAGGGTAGCGGAACTGAAGCAGGAGCATGAACAGAACATGGCGAAGCTTTCTGATCATCATGAAATAAAAGATGAAAAATATGTCTATAAGAATCGGCTGTTTGATGCGAAAATAAAGAGGGACAAAGAGCTGCAGCAGATGAAAGATCGCCTGCATGCGGCCTATACATATGAATTTCATCTGATCGATCTGCTCCGCATGTCAAAATATACGATTCCCGAGGTTATGTCACAGAAATGGGAAAATTATAAATATACATTTAACCGCAGGAACTTTTTTTTGCAAAACGGACTTTATATTGCGATCGCTTTAATCTTTGTGATGCTGTGTATCATTACGCCGATCGTAAAAAATGCGCCGCTGCTTACCTATAACAATGTGTTGAATATTTTCCAACAGGCGGCTCCGAGGATGTTCTTAGCGCTTGGCGTGGCGGGTCTGATCTTATTGACTGGTACGGATCTGTCCATAGGCCGTATGGTTGGTATGGGAATGACTGCGGCAACCATCATTATGCATCAGGGGATCAATACCGGTGCCGTGTTCGGTCATGTATTTGACTTTACGAAGATGTCGATTGGCGCCCGGATTATTTTAGCGCTGGTTGTATGTATTGTTTTGTGCACAATATTTACGGCAATTGCGGGATTCTTTACGGCGAAGTTCAAAATGCATCCGTTTATTTCCACCATGGCCAATATGCTGGTGATCTTCGGACTTGTCACTTATGCCACAAAAGGAGTCTCTTTCGGTGCCATAGAGCCGGTGATACCGACGATGATCATACCGATCATCAATGGTTTTCCAACGATCATCCTCTGGGCAGTGGCTGCTATCGCGATTGTTTGGTTTATCTGGAATAAGACAACTTTTGGAAAAAATCTGTATGCAGTAGGCGGAAATCCGGAGGCAGCTTCCGTTTCCGGTATATCTGTATTTAAGGTGACAGTAGGAGCTTTTGTGATGGCTGGTATCCTGTACGGCTTTGGTTCTTGGCTGGAATGTGCAAGAATGGTGGGATCCGGTTCTGCCGCTTATGGTCAGGGCTGGGAGATGGACGCCATCGCAGCCTGTGTGGTAGGAGGTGTATCCTTTACGGGTGGTATCGGTAAGATTTCCGGCGTAGTAGTTGGTGTTGTTATTTTTACGGCTTTGACTTATTCGCTGACGATTTTGGGAATTGATACGAATCTCCAATTTGTATTCTCAGGTATCATTATCCTTGTGGCAGTGACGTTAGATTGCTTGAAATATGTACAGAAGACGTGAAAAAGAGCAGGAAAGAATCTGGAAAAGCTGGATTTTTTACCTGCGGCGGGCTGCTCTAGCAGTATAATTTTTCTAAAAGAGTCAGATTTCGTTCTGGCTCTTTTCGATATGCAGATTTGTGCAGGAGGGATAAACTAGGCTGGAATGCTTGCATTCCAATTTGACGTCGCCCGCGAACGTGAGAAACTTAAGGAGCTGTTTCTCATCGTTTACATTTTCCATAGCGTTTGCTATAATTGAGAAAAATTACCATCATGCGCAGCAGTTAGGTGTAAATGGAGGAAGATATGGACAAATATTCAGTACTTCTGGTGGATGATGAGGAAGAGGTCATCCATGTTATCATGCAAAAAATCGACTGGGAAGCGCTTGGCTTTTGTGTAGTAGGATATGCGAATAACGGAGTAAAGGCTTTGGAATTAGTGGAAGAATTTCAGCCGGATGTGGTTATGACAGATATTCGGATGCCTTTTATGGACGGAATGGAGCTATCCGGTCGGATTAAAGCAGAATATCCCGCCACAAAGATTCTGTTTTTTACCGGATTTGATGAGTTTGAGTATGCAAGGGGAGCCATTTATTTGGAGGTGGAGGAATATATACTAAAACCAGTAAATTCTGTAGAATTGATTAAAGTATTCACACAGCTAAAGGTCAAGCTGGACCAGGAGATCAATGAGAAGCGGAATGTAGAAATTTTACAGAAATATTATATGGAATCTCTTCCTCTTTTACAGGCAAATTTTTATACTTCTCTTATTGAGGGAAGGGTTCCGGAAGAGAAAATTTTAGGCTATCTGTCTGATTATCAGATCTCTTTTTCGGGACCTTTTTTTTGCTGTGTTGTGATTCATAGTTCTTCTAGCCAGGTTCCCGCAGACATGAATCCTTTGCTTTTGGCCACTTCGGTTCACAGGCAGGTAGAAGAGCGGCTGGTAAAAAAGTGGCAGGCGAAGTGTTTCTCATATCTGGGAAATACGGTTATGATTCCGCAATTAAAGGCAGAAGGAGAGGTGGCAGAGCTGACAGATGAATGCGACCGATTCTGTAAATATGTCCAAAGTATTATTGGAGCTGTTGTCACGGTCGGTATAGGTTCGGTTTGTGATACTATTTTGGCACTGTCACAATCGTATCTCGGTGCAAAGGAGGCTGTTTCTTACCGGTCGATCTACGGTGCTGCTAGGGCCATCAATATGCAGGAAGTGGTACCCAAAGAGACGATTCCATCAAATTCAGTTAACGATGCGGAAATGACAAATCTCCTCAAAATGATTCGACTGGGATCGGAAAAAGAGGTGGTCCAGGCGGTGGATCGATACTTAAAACATACTTCTTTTCCCAACAAATCGCTGCGGCAGCATCATGTAGATATCATGGAGCTGGTCAGTACGTTGTATCGTTTTGCACTAAATAATGATATTTCGGTTGAGGGGTTTTCGGAAGATGTTCGCAAGCTTTACAGCAGCCTTTTGGACTTAGAACCGACGGTCTTTCGGGACTGGCTGATAGATAGCAGCCTTGCTTTTCGGGAAAAATTAATCCATGTGAGAAATAAATCTACCAGGTCTTTTGTGTCAAAAGCTAAGGAATATGTTCGACACAATTATAAGGATGAAGAACTTTCATTGGATCGTGTCTGTGAAGAATTGGGTGTATCAAATTCTTATTTTTCCAGTGTGTTCAAAAAGGAGACGGGGAATTCTTTTATCCGCTATCTCACAGACTATCGTTTGGAGCAGGCATCGGAACAGTTACTTGAGACCAGTGAAAAAAGTTACATCATTGCCCGGAATGTCGGATACACAGATCCCAATTATTTTAGTTATGTTTTTAAAAGAAAGTTTGGTGTGTCCCCTTCCAAATACAGAAGGGAGCAT